>CANJPT010000031.1 GCA_947476195.1 Lewinellaceae bacterium
ATGCCGTAACGCGCAAGCATCTCGCGGTTTCCCTTGATTTGCACTTGCGGGATTTCGATTTGCGGTTCTACGCTCAAATCCACCAAACCATTTATACCTTCTATGCTTGCCTTTATTTCATTGGCAAGGGCATACATCTTTTGTAAATCACTGCCAAAAAGTTTAATGGCAATGTTTGCGCGAGTGCCGGAAAGCATGTGGTCGAGGCGGTGACCGATGGGCTGTCCGATGGTGATATTTGCCCCGGTCACCCCTTTGAGTTTTTCGCGCACATCGACCATGAATGCCTCGCGGTCACGGTCTTTTAACACAAATGGCGCATCGATCTCGGCTGCGTTTACACCCTGTGCATGTTCATCGCTTTCGGCACGACCAGTGCGGCGTGTAGTGATGCCGATTTCAGGTACAGTTAACAAAGCGCGTTCTACCTGGGAGCCGATTTTATTACTTTCTTCCAACGAAATGCCAGGCAAACTCACTGCACTGACAACCAGCGAACCCTCATTGAATTCGGGCAAAAAACTCCGCCCCAAGCGGGACATCAGGACCATCGAACCCAAAAACAGGGCAATGGCAACGACGAAAAGCGGCGTTTTTACCTGCATCGCCCTGCGTAGCGCCGATTCGTACCAACGGTTGAGCCGCTGCACCAGCCAACTTCCTTTGGCTTGCCGGATGAGCATTTTTTCATCCGTCAGCAAATAACTGCACAGCACAGGAGTGAGTGTGACGGCTACCACCAACGATGCGAACAACGCAACAATGAATGAAATCCCCAACGGTGCCAGCATCCGACCTTCCATGCCCGACAGGAAAAACAACGGAATAAATGCAGCGATAATAATAAGCGTGGCATTCAGGATAGACGCACGAATTTCCTTGGAGGCTTCATATACCACCACAAGGGAAGGCTTCTTTTCAGCGGGTGAACGTAAGGCGTTCTCTTTCAGACGTTTCAGTACGTTGTCCACGTCTATGATCGCGTCATCTACGAGTGCGCCGATGGCGATGGCCATACCGCCGAGGCTCATGGTATTGATGGTTAAGCCAAGCCATTTTAAGACCAAAATCGCCACTAATAACGACAGCGGAATCGCCAGCAACGAAATAATAGTAGTGCGGTAGTTCATCAAAAACAGGAACAATACCGCCACTACGAAAAACGAACCTTCGAGCAGCGAACGATTTACATTATTGACGGATGCCTGTATAAAGTCGCTTTGCCGGAAAATGTCGGAGCGGACATGGACATGAGCGGGCAGATTTTTCTGAATGTCAGCCAATGCCGCGTCCAAACGTTTGGTCAGTTCCAACGTATTGGTGTTAGGCTGTTTTGACACTGTAAGGATAACTGCCGGGTTGCCACTCAACGCGCCGTCGCCTATTTTGGGCGAGGCTGCAATTTTCAGTTCAGCCACATCGCTGATTTTCACAGGAAGTTCACCAACGGTTTTGACTACTACGTTGCCCAATTCCTCTAAATTGCCGGTGCGTACCATGCCGCGCACGATGTATTCGTTGCCGTGGTCATTGATAAAACCTCCAGACGCATTTTGATTGGACGATTCACAGGCTTGAAGCAATTCATTAAGTGTCACGCCAAAATGTTTCATCTTGACGGGATCAGCAAGCACTTGGTATTGTTTGTATTCTCCACCTATGACGACAACGTTGGCCACACCAGCCGTAGAAAGCAGGCGCGGACGGATATTCCAATCGGCCACTGTGCGCGTTTCCATAAAATCACTGCTGTCGGAAGTAACTGCGATGAGCATGATTTCACCCATAATAGATGCTTGCGGGGCAAGCGTCGGGTTGCCGACCCCTGCGGGCAGACCTGCCGAAATCGCAGAAAGTTTTTCTGCCACGATTTGACGTGCCTGGAAAATATCTGTACCCCACTCGAACTCGATCCATACAATGCTGATACCAGCTGACGAAGAAGAGCGCACACGGCGCACGTCTGTTGCACCGTTGAGCGCAGATTCGATAGGAAATGAGACGAGTTTTTCCACTTCTTCCGGGGCCATGCCGTGCGATTCGGTCAACACTACTACTGTCGGAGCGGTGAGGTCGGGGAATACATCTACATCCATGCGGGAGGCGGTGTAACTGCCCCAAAAGAGAAGTAATATGGCCGCTGCTACAATCATCAACCGATTGTGCAGGGCGTATTGAATTATGTTGTTCAACATTTTTCTGCTATTTTGGTGATGATTTAGTGTTCGTGACCATGCGCTGGAAGTGTACCTGCGGCTGTACTTAGTTTGATGTTGTACGCACCTTTGGTCACTACCCGCTCACCCTCGACTACACCGGAAAGCACTTCCACGTTTTGACCGTCACTACCACCAATTTTGAGTTCGCGTTTTTGGAAGGATTCGCCTTCTGTCTGGACATAACAGAAGTAACTGTTCTGCTCTTCCATCACCGCCGAAGCCGGGATCACCAATGCCGCCGACTGTGCATTAGTTTTCAAAAACACTTCGATAAATGCCCCTGGAATTATGCCCTCCTTATTGTCCACCTCGAAAAAAACGGGGATGAACAGCGTGTTTTCCGCCGATTTTCCAATAGAAACCAAGCGGCCATTTAGTTCGGCGAGAGAATAAACTTTGCCATTTCCCGTCCGGAAATTCGCTGATGTGATACCATTGATTTTTGAAAAAACCGTTTGTGATACCTCGGCTTTTACCACCAATTTTTTGCTTTTGGAAATCAGTGCCAACGGTGCACCCGTCTCAACAAACTGTCCGTCAGTAACCAGCAGCGATTTGACAAAACCGGCACGGTTGGTGCGAATGGTTTGACCGCCCTGTCCGTAATTACCCGACAGTGAAGCCACCAGTGATTGGGCATTTTCGTAGATATTTTTGGCTTGTAGAAAATCCCTTTCCACCAGAAGCCGGTCGTTGTAAAGTTTTTGACTGCGCTCGAAATCGGCTTTGGCTTTCGCCAGATTGTTTCGCGCTTCCTGGATTTGCAGGGGTGCGTTGCGGTCGGTCAATCCCTGACTCGATACGGTGAACAGCACTGCGCCAGCCCCAACGGATGAACCCTCAAACAATCCCGATTTGTTGATGCGGACAATACCCGCTGTTTTTGCCGATACTGTTTCCTCATCGCCGGGCGCGGTAATGACCACGCCCGAAGTTTTCACCACATTGGCGAATGCAGCACGTTGGACTGGTTGGTTGGCAAAGTCAATTTTCCAGGCTTGCTCTTTCAGGTAAGTGATGTCGTTACCGCCGCCGGATTCGGGTTCCTGTTGGGCGATAGCGGTTTTTTCATCGGCAAAAACGGTCACGCTATCTAGTACCACTTGATCGGTATAATCAGGTGTTTTGATGTCGAATACGAGTTTGTAAAGTCCTGGTTTTTCCGGGGTCATGCGCAAACGGAAAATGCCTGGAATCTGCGGCGCGTCGGCGGTAATGCTTTGGCTACCTGCCGAGCCGCTCATTGTAAGCGTAACGCTACCTTCGCCGATGGCTTTGAACGACTCACCAAGGGTGGTGAAATGTGCTGCGAAACGGCTTTCCTGACCCACCACCAAGGGTTTGAACTCCACGAAAAGCTCGGTTTTAGCGGTGTAGAGCGTGATGGCGAGGGCTTCGAGTTCGGATTCAGCAGCAGGATGGCTGCCATCGGCGTTGTGGGTATGCCCGCCTTCGGCGTCATGGCTATGCGGTTGGCATGCGGCTACCAAAAGGGTCGCCAGCAAGCCAATGAATATGTGTTTCATTGCGGATGCGTTGATAATGAAATGTTTAGGAAAAAGAACAAGCCTTTGGAATAGCAGCTAGACTATGACACCGCAATGGGTTCATAAATGTAGGGCTCCGATTCCAATAAGCTAAAACGGCTCAACCAAGCGGAGGCCGGAAGATGTCCTGTCCAAATAGGCGGGAACAGAAATCATTGCTTCCGAAAGCATGCTTTGGCAGGAATTCCTGAGCGTTACTCAGGCTAATTATCGGAAGGTCAGAAGGCAGCAAAATATTAAGTGCAACGCAAGATGCATCGGCACACCGAAAAGGCAAATTGGAATGATCCTGACTTGCATCATCGTGATGCTCTCGTCCACCATAGTGCTGGGCAAGAAAATCGAAAAAAGTCAGATGGTCGCCATGTTCTTGGTGAGCATGGTCATGATGTGCGTAAAAATGAGATACGAGTGCTGGCAACTTCGCCAGCTGTCCCAATAGCGGAGACATACCCTGCGCAAGCAGGAGTAGGGCGAAGAAGATGGCGACATAATTTCTCATACGGGCGCAAAGGTAGGTAAATAAAACCTCAATAGATCAAGGTGATGCCCGCTCCCAAGCCCATATCGCTGTCATAGTGGGTGGACAAAGCAAAGTATTTGGTGAGGATGTATCTAAACCCGGCCATGTATTCCTTGTCCGAGTTTACCATAAAATTGAATCTAAGCCGCTTTGCAATCGGAACATCCTCTCGTCCCAGTTGAAAGCGGAACTTGCCATCCGTATCTACCCTCGCATCGGCGACAAACAACATCGGAAGCACATAGGAGAGTCCCACGACGGCGGCCTTACGGTTGTTTTTGTTGCTTGTTTGCCCGAACATGGTCTTTGCCTCGTTGCCGAAAATGTTTTTTGGGCTTCCTTCCAAATCGAAAAAACCGTCTTGCAATTTGCCCTCCTTTTTATAATGGTAGTCAAAACCGGCATAAGGATAGAGCCATTGCATCTTGCCTAAATACCGCCCAACGGTGGTCTCGCTTTCGTAGCCATGCTCGTCGTGATAGCCGAGATGCCAGAGCGTACCGAATTTCCATCGTGTGTTCATCAGCCCAGCCTCGCCGTCCGAGCCGTTGCTTTCGAGGCCGACCCGCGCCATTGAATGAAATTTTCGGTCATCGGCAAACAATTGGCGTTGTGCCAATTTTGGATTGGGTATCTCGGGGTTCGGGGCTTGATTTTCATACGAAAAAACCCGACCCATGCCGCTCATCATGTGGTAGAGGATATGGCAATGGAAAAACCAGTCGCCCTCGACATTGGCGTAGAATTCCAGGGTATCCGTTTCCATCGGCATAATGTCTACGATGTTTTTCAGCGGGGCATACTCGCCCTGCCCGTTAAGCAACCTGAAATCGTGTCCGTGCAAATGCATAGGGTGACGCATCATAGAGCCATTATGGAGGACAAGGCGCACAATTTCTCCTTTTTTGATCAGGATTTTATCGCTTTCAGACACCACCTTGTTGTTCAGACTCCAAACGTATCGGTTCATATTTCCCGATAATTCAAAGTGCAATTCCTTTACGGGAGCATTTTTGGGCAGTGTTGTTTTGGTGGGCGATTTCAACATCGCGTAGTTCAGGGTCGTGATGTCTGAGAGGGCATTGGCATCATACTGCGCCTCGTCCATTTTATGGTCTTCTTTGTGCTTGTCTCTCATTTTGTGCCCTTTTTTTTTCTCCGGCATCCCGGTGATTTCCGGATACATCACGACGTTCATATCCATTTGGTTTAGCGACATGTTCATGCCCATATCGTCCAGATCACCATTCATTTTCATCATTCCATTCATCATCTTCATGCCTTCAAAATATTTCAGTTTAGGCAATCTGGTCGCTAATTGTTTAGTACCGGAGCCTAAAAACAAGGATGCCGATTTTGTGCGGTCTTCAGGTGTTACTAAAAACTCGTAAGACATTTTTTCCTCAGGAATGGTAACAACGACATCGTAAGTTTCTGAAACGGCTATAAGTAGCCTGTCTACCGCTACAGGTTCTACATCGTTGCCATCATTTGCAACGACGGTTATTTTACCGCCTGCATAGCTGAGCCAAAAATTTGTGGAAGCGCCACCGTTTGCAATTCTTAAGCGGATTTTATCGCCTGCCTTGAATTGAGTTAGTTGGCTTTCGCTTTTTCCATTGATCAGGAACCTTTCGTAATAGACATCGCTCACATCCATTGCATTCATGCGCTTCCATTCGTTGGCGACTTTGGTCTTAAAATACCCTTGCTTTATGGCTTCTGCATAACTTTGGGTGGTGCCTTTTTTAATAGCAAACCAATCCGTAGCGTTGTGCAACATCCGGTGGACATTGTTGGGGTTCATGTCTGTCCATTCGCTTAAAACTATGGGTACGGTTGGTATATCCGGCTCCGCCCTTTTGTTCATGATAAAAGCGCCGTACATCCCAATTTGTTCCTGCAACCCTGAATGGCTGTGATACCAGTGTGTGCCATGTTGAATTATTGGAAACTTATACAAATAGGTGGTGTGAGGCTTTATAGGCATTTGGGTCAGGTAGGGTACACCATCAAATCTATTCGGCAAAAACAAACCATGCCAGTGCATGGAAGTTGCTTCGTTCAATTCATTGTGCACATAAATTTCTGCGGTATCCCCCTCTGTAAAAGTCAGCGCAGGCATGGGTATTTGCCCATTCGCGGCGATGGCACGCCTGGTTTTGCCGGAAAAGTTGACCATGGTATCGCGGAGGTACAAATCATATCGGACAGTTCGAGGGGGCGTTTTGTTTGGAATCTTTTTTGTAGGCAGTGATTCGGCCTTGGGTATTTTCTCCATTTTCATGGGGTCTTTGCTGTCACCCATATCCATAGATTTTGCTGCTGGCGCATCGGTTTTTGGTGCAGGTATGCCCGGTTTCTCCATGTTCATGCCAGGCATTTTTACCGTGTCCTTTTGTATGGCAATATGTTCGTGTGTCTCGTGTTCAGGTTTGGGTTTTGGTTTCACTTTTTTGCCCTTCACTTTGACCAAAGTCATACCGCATATTGGGCAAGTACCGGGCTTATCATTGTGGACCTTCGGGTCCATTGTACAAGTGTAGTATGAACCGTCGGGCAGCGATTTACCGTTGTTCTGGGCAAAAACGGCGTAGGTGTTGAAGAAAGACAACACAAAAACCAGTGTGATCAATTTAGCTTTTTTGGGTGAACCGAAAATCCCGCCAAAACCCGCTATCACTGGCAACACTTTTTGACAAATATTTTTTTGAAAAGCCATTTTAGGAACTTCATTTATTTAGTGATTGGTAGCGGTGCTGTCCCTCGAATCGTTTGCCCAATTGAGAAGCAACTCTTTTTCTGAAGGCGACAACACCGCATTTCTGTGAAGTAAAAGATAGGAAGGCAAAGGCATTACCCCTCCTTCAATCTGTTTGCCGATTGATTCCAGTTTGCTCCCTTGCCGCCGCTTCGAGTACGCGCCGAACTCGCTGAAATTCAATTTCTCCTTTCCATTACGAACGTGGTAGGCCATGAACCAACTACCGGGCTGAATATAACTATACCATGGGTAATGCGTATTGTTGCTGTGGCAGTCGAAACATGACCTTGCCAAAATACCTTGCACTCCTTCCGGTATATCTAATGTCTTGGAAATATCCGTGTCCATAACCTGCCCGGTTTCGTTGCGGGCAGGTTGGATAAACTGGATAAGCAAGAAAATTGCGGTTGCGGCCAACGCTATTCTTTTCAACCGTGCCTTCATTTTTATTTGATTTCCTCTTTCACTTTACCACAGGTGTACATTTTTTTGCCATAATAAGGGTTGGCAATTTCTTTGGTCTCACTCAACCAAATAGCTCCTTTCCCTTTGTCGTACATCGGGCAAAAATCCTCGTACAACGGCTGTCCGGATGGACCAAAGGCTTTCACCAAATCATAAAAATCCTTGCTCAAGAGTGCAAAATGTTCCCGTTGATGCTCGATGTTGCCACCGTTCGAGCCAATATGTTCGGCATGTTCACGAGCATCATCTTCCACTTCATCGTACATCATTTGCTGTTCGGCAGTCAAGGCACTTTTGTCGAAACCTTTGAAGGTCGCTTCCAGCGCTTTTCCTGCGGCTGCGGCATCCTGGCTTTTGTCGGCAGTGAACGCATTCTTCAAGAGCAAGTAACCATCCACGATTGTTTTGATAGAAGTAGTACCTGCTGCTTGATTGTTAGTTGCAGTGCTGCTTGTAGTGGCCGAATTATTCATATCTTTAACTTCGGTCAATTCCATCCCGCATTTGGAGCACTTGTCGCCTTTTTTTCCGGTAATCTCCGGGTGCATTGGACAAGCGTACATGGTTTCCATTCCGGATTGCGCGGAATCTTGAGTCTTGTTCTCATTTTGTGATGGATTGTTTTTACAAGCGGCAAGCCCCAAGAACAGGGCGCAAAGAATCATTATTGAATTTTTCATTGTTTAAAATTTGTAAGTGAGATGATAAAAGCAATACTCATTTTAAGGTCTCCGTCACGCTCCCACATGTGAGCATTTGGTTCCCGTAATATGGGTTTTTGATCGCTTTTTCGGTGCTGAGCCAATCACCGCCTTTTCCATCATTGTACATTGGGCAATGATCGTAATAGACCGCTGTTTCGGGTTTTACGACCTTCATTACTTCGTATATGTTTTTAGACAGGGAAGCAAAGAATTCACGCTGCGATTTGATCTTCTGTGTGATTTTAATCTTCTCAGTATCAGCGCTCAGTTTTGGCTGAAACTTCATCCAGACGCTGTGATGCGCAGGTTGCATTGCTTCCATTTTTACGACTGCAATAGCATCATAAAGGGTTTTTGCCTGCGCTGCGGCAGTCGGGCCATCAGAAGCCACCAAAGCATTTTTTAATGCAAAATAAGCCGAGTACACTTCTGATAAAGGGTTTTGATCTGCGGCGGGAACAGCCTGTTTCTTGACTATGCTTGCTGTGGACGTGGTTAGCACGGTTGGCGTTGTCGCAAGATTTTCCGTTGACCCTTCCGTCTTTTTAGGTCGCTCGTATTGGCAACACCCCGGAAGGTTTGCATAAACATCGTCCGGGGCGGAAAATTTGTCACTGTCATAGCCTGCTGCCGCAATGCTTTTCAGCACTGCATCAGCATTCGTTTTAGTACTGTCGAAAGTGATCTGCGCCATTTTTGTATCCTGATCCCAATCGGCTTTGGCTTCACCTTTTTTGAAGGCAGCCTTTTCGATGGTCTTTTCACACATTCCACAATTGCCATAAACGATAATCGCCTCGGTTTTGGTGTTTGGAATTTGTGCGTCACAACTGGAGAAAATGAACAATGCCGTCAGGGACATTGCAATATTTTTGAGCAAACTCATTTTTTAAAATTTAAGCGTAAATGGTGAGTATTCCTCGAATACTATTGGCTTTAAGTCTGTAACATTAATACAGACTCAGCCCTACAAGATTTTAATCTTGGAAAGCTCCGAGAATACTTGAAATGAAGAAACGAATAGGCACACGTCAGGCTAACGCGGCCTTAAACACTCACCTTTGGAGGTTGGAAAATAGTTAAATAAACATCTTCAGGTAAGTGACCGGCAAAGTAGAAGGCCAGTTTTTGCACAGAAGAACCTAAGGGAGATATAATAAAGAACATAGGAGGTGTTTCTCCTGCAAATGCCGCACCAGAACAACTTATCATACCGCAACCTGAACAATGACAACCATCATTTTTGTGGTCGCAAGGACAGTCGTGGCCGGAATGTTGATGTTTGGAATTGCCATTGAGGCGAGTTTGCGCCACGTCTTTAGAACAACATGAATTCGAAGATTTTTGATCACATTTTTCCATGTGATTGGCATCACCATTCCCACATGCCAATAGTGCGCCTGTGGGCAACACAAGGAGGCAAAAAAGTAGGAATAAAGTACCTGAGTAAAATCTCATAGTTCGCTCGCAGATAGGCAATTAAAACACTGATAAGTAATAAAAGTTGTTTTTCAATATTGCATTGAGTGGATCTATCTATCAGTTAAATCTTTCCTCAATAATTGCGCATTCAATGCGACCACAACAGTGCTTAAACTCATCAAAACTGCCCCCATCGCCGGGCTGAGTACAAATTGCGGATATAAAACTCCTGCGGCCAAAGGAATGGCAACAACATTATATCCCGTTGCCCACCACAAGTTTTGCACCATTTTCCGATAGGTTGCTTTGCCAAAATTGACCAACCCAAGTACATCAGAAGGCTTGCTGTCTGTCAAAATAATATCTGCCGTTTCGGCAGCCACATCTGTGCCAGAGCCAACGGCTATTCCCACATCCGCCTGTGCAAGCGCGGGAGCATCATTCACGCCGTCGCCAGTCATGGCCACATACTCCCCTTTGGCTTGTAAGTCTTTTACGATTTCAACTTTCTGGTGAGGCAGTACCTCGGCGAAATAGCCGTCTAATCCCAACTGTTCAGCGACGGCCTTCCCTACGATAGAGTTGTCCCCTGTAGCCATGAATACTTTGATGCCTTGGCTTTTCAACTGCCGTACCGCTTCAGCGGCATCGGGTCGGATTTGGTCAGATAGCGCAAGGAATCCCACCAATTTATCATCCTCCAATACAAAAACCACTGTCTCGGCAGCTGAACCAACAGCATCGACGGGCAGTTCGATGTTCTTTTCCTTCAAATATCCAGGACTGACGACGCTGATATTTTTGCCATCTACTTGACCGGTGATGCCTTTGCCAGTGATTGAGGTAAAATTGGATACGGAAGGCAGTGACAAGCCTGCGGTTTTGGCTGCCGCAACTATACCCTGAGCAATGGGATGCTGGCTTTCCTGTTCGAGCGCGGCAGTAGTGGCGAGCAGGGTGTTTTTATCAAAATCTTTGGAAAGCGTATTGATACGTGATACACCGAACTTCCCTTCGGTGAGCGTTCCAGTTTTGTCAAATACCATCGCCGTAATGCGGCGTGCATTTTCAAAAGCAGTCCTATTTCGAATAAGCAGCCCGCGCCGAGCGGTCATGGCCGTAGAAATAGCGACCACCAGCGGTATCGCTACACCGAGCGCATGTGGACAGGAAGTGACCATGACGGTGACCATACGTTCGAGCGCGAAGGCCAGTGTCTGCCCTTTGGCGAGCCAGACGGCCAGCGTCCCAAAGCCTACTCCCAACGCTATAAAAGTCAGCCACTTAGCCGCGCGATCTGCCAAATGCTGGGTCTGCGATTTAGCAGCTTGGGCCTCTTGCACCAAGGTAATAACCTTATTGAGGTAGCTGTCTTTGCCGGATTTGTCCACCCGGATTTTTAGGCTGCCCTCTCCGTTGATTGCCCCAGCGATAACTTTCGCGCCTTCTGTTTTTTGCACCGGGACACTTTCACCTGTTAGCATACTCTCGTTCACGCTACTGCTGCCCTCAGTTACAGTGCCATCCACTGGGATTTTTTCGCCAGGCTTCACCAATACGAGGTCTCCTATTTTCAACTCGTCCACGCGCATATCGTGCAACATTTCGCCGCCGTGATACATATGTGCCTCGGCGGGCATCATTTTGACAATCAACTCCAAGGCTTTCGAGGCACCGGCAACGGATTTCATTTCGAGCCAATGTCCCAAGAGCATAATAACGATGAGTGTGGCGAGTTCCCAGTAGAAATCCATGCCCTCCACCAATCTGAACACCACAGCCGTGCTGTATAAGAATGCTACTGTTATGGCCACGCCAATGAGGGTCATCATGCCGGGTTGACGGCGTTTTAGTTCATCCCAAAGCCCCATCAGAAACGGCCAGCCGCCATAAAAATAAATGATGCTACCAAGCGCCACCGACACCCAATCGCGACCTGGAAAAGTGAACTGATACCCAACGGCCATTTGAAACATTGGGGAAATAGCCACCACGGGCACCGTAAACACAAGACATATCCAGAACCGCCGCAGGAAATCTGCGATCATTTTCGAATGGTCATGACTGCCGCCGTGTCCCGAATGGCTTGCACCGTGCATTGCACCTTCCATAACCGTTCCATCGGGCATAGTATGTACACCGTGTTTGGAGTGGTCTTCGGGTGAAGGGTTTGGATGGTCTGGGTGATTGTGTTTCATAGTTTTGTTACCTTAAAATCAATTTTTCAGTCCCCAAAATCACATCCTCCAAACGGGCCGTTAGTATGTAAACCCCAGGCTGAATCCCTGATGTTTTGAGTATAAAAACTTGCTTGTCTATAGTTTTATCAAATAAGGAATAGTTCCGAACTTGTTTGCCAGCCGCATCCGTCAATTCAAAACTCATCTTACCAGTCTTTTTTAAACTTATCTCAACCGATAAGAAGCCACCCGAAACCAATGGGTTTGGAAAGACACGGAATGATTCTACTAAGCCGGGTTCTTTAATGTTGACTGTAATAATGGTAATCGTCTGCGTGTCAGATGCCGTACCACAGGGTCCCGTTGATATGAGTGTCACTGTGTACGTTCCGTCATTTGCGTATGTGTGTGTTGGACTGGTTTGAGTGCTTGTACTTCCGTCGCCAAAATCCCACAGATAGCTGCTGGCATTGGTCGAAGTGTTGGTAAAAGAAGCTGCCGCCCCTAATATGGAATTACTGAAACCGGAAGTAGGTAAAGGGCTAACGGTGATATAATTTGGTTGGGTAGAAGTATTGCTACCTGCGCTGTTACTCACCGTTAAGGTCACGGAATATGTGCCGGGGGTTGAATAAAATACTGTCGGATTTTCTACTGAAGAAGAACTGGGTGAACCACCGGGGAATTGCCAGTCAAAATTCGTTGCATTGGCCGAAGATGTACTGCTAAACTGTACCGTCAATGGCGCACAACCATCAGTCAGATTGGACGAGAATCCTGCTGTCGGAGGAGTAGTTATCACCACCGATTGGGTAGTCGTGTCTGCGCTGCAAAGTCCATTTGCAATGAGCGTCACGATATAAGTCCCATCAGTGGCATACAGGTGCGAAGGATCGGTCTGCGTACTCGTGCTGCCATCTCCAAAACCCCAAGCATAGATGGTGGCGTTACTGGAAGAATTTATAAATGAAGCTGTTGCACCATTGACCATGCTACTGAAACTGGCAGTAGTCAAGGGTGGCACCGTGATATAGTTTGTCTGCGTGGTGGAATTGCTGCCAGCACTGTTACTTACAGTAAGTGTGACGGAGTAGTTGCCCGAGTTCGGATATACCACAGTTGGGTTTTGTGTAGTGGACGAACTGGGTATTGCTCCAGGGAATTGCCAGTTGAAATTTGTTGTATTAGAAGAAGATGTGCTGGTAAATTGCACCGTTAGCGGCGCACAACCATCAGTTTGATTAACCGTAAAACCAGCCGTTGGCGGTGTAACAACTACCATTGGTGGTCCGGGCAAAATCCGCACCATTCGGGCAACCGAAGGAATATCGTCCACCATTGCCCAGAGCATATACCAGCCTGGCATCGAGCGCAGCGAATCGTTCGGCACAATAGCTTCTATGCTCTGTCCCTGTTGCGAGAAATTGAGGTCGAGGAAACGGTTTTCTCCACAATTCATCATGTGCGTAACAGCGGTAGTGCTTTGCAGCACAACGGCGGTAGGTGCATTGGTTCGCCCTGCTTCAAAACGAATCGTGTCACCCCTATTATAATCCGTTTTTGCAAGGTTCAATACCTGTGGACGCACCCCTCTGAATAGATAGGGTGGCTTATAAGCATCGATGATACTCTGTGGAGGCTCATTGCCCGGAGCGCCCTCACCGCCTACCACGATTATCCGGCCATCGGGTACGAGTGTTGCAAGAGCATGATATTCCCTTTTACGGGGCATGGGCATAAGTCGTCTCCAAGTATCTGCGTAAGGATCATAAAGATCTGTCAAATCCATATGCCCCCATTGATTCACAGGAGTCGGGTCGGATGGCTCCTCCTTGAAACCTGCGAGCGTAAGTATATGGCGGTCAGGCAGGAGCACGGTTTCTGGACGAGAACGCAAAGGTGCGAAGTTGGATCGCAGCGTCCAGGTATTGGCGATGGGATCATAGCGTTCGACCAGATTTCCACCGCTGCCAGCCGGAAAAGGTTTGAAGCCAATTGCAATAACGTCTCCTTCGGGCAGGTGTACAAGTTCGTGGTCCACATGATCTCCATTGGGCATCCGGTTGCCCTGTACAAAATCGGCAGCTAAATTCCATTGTTTTGTAGCTGGGTCAAAAAGTTGAGGCGGGCGGAAAGTCATCAGGGCTTTGCCACTGTAAAGTGTGAGTATGGGCGATTGTTCCATGCGGATGGCAACGGTGTCTGCCCATTCAGTAATGCCGGTGATAGGATTGTACAATTCGCTTGTGTTCACACGAACCGGATTAGCCAGTCCTCCGCCGCCAACGATGAGCAGCCTTCCATCGGCAAGTTGTATCATGGAAGGATACCAGCGATAATCTAACATGGGAGGCAGCGGCTGCCAGGTTTTTGTGGAACTATTATACTGTTTGACTTTATTGGAACCGGGACCATATATTTCTTGGTCAGTGCCACCCGCCATGATGACTTTACCATTCCAAAGCAGCTTCGGGGCAACACAACCCTGTACTTTAGTATCGCCTGGAACAGTAACCGTATCATTGGCTGCCGGGTCAAAAGCAAAAGGGTCTTTGGTGCTGTGGCAGTAATAAATAGTACCATTTGGCAACAGTACCCCCAGGTCTGTGCCCCCGAGCGGTTCGGGAGAAACCATGATTACGTTCCATTGACCTTCCTCGGTTTCGGGGGCGAGTTGTGCATCGTGGGTGACTGTGCCGATAATATTGGGAATGCTGTTTTGAAAATAAGCAAAGCCGGGTTTGGCAGCACCAAAGGACAAGGGTATCCCGCCTGGGAGGTTTACCATTAAATACTGTCCTGTAGGATTGGTTCGGGTTTCCCAAAATTGTGTGGTGTCTGCGTTGAACAATGTGATACGGACATTGCTAAGCGGCGCTCCGCCTGGGCCGATAACAGTACCAGTGAGCGTTTGAGCAGATACGAAGCTGAGATTTGCGGTCAACAAAATGAACGCGAATAATAGATATCGCATAGATGTGGATTTAATATGCTGAGGTTGGAAGTCTTCGAAAACTGCAAAATACGAAGTTCTGAATTGTGTCGAATGGGGTGAGGTGATCGGTGGTAATGCAGCGAATTTTGTGGAAAAAACGGCTGATTCGCTCTGACAAACTGTGCTCTGAATATTGTTTGATTTCCAACCCGCTGCACTTAGTGGGGCCATTTTCGGAAAAGACGCCTATGACCAAAATGCCTTCAGGGACGATAAACTCTCGCATAGTTTTAATGTGTTTTTCAACTTCTGTATCCGCCGTTAGGAAGTGGAAAGTGGCGCGGTCGTGCCAGAAATCGTACTGTTTATCAGGTCTAAAATCAATTATATCTGAGACGATCCAACGGATTTGGTGGGCGGCTTCGCCAAGTTCTTGCTGTTTTTTGTCAATAGCATTTTGAGAAATGTCGAGCACTGTGATATCCTGATATCCTTCGGCAAGCAGGTAATTGACAAATTGGCTCTCCCCACCGCCAACGTCAATGATTTTGGCTGAGCGGGGCAGCTTTGCGGACTCTAAGAACTCTATGGATGTGGTCGGCATTTCCTGATACCAGCTCGTCTGGGCGAATTCTTTATGCTGGTAAATTTTTTCCCAATGTTCTTTTCGTGTCGGCATGGATGTGATTTAAATTTAAATTTCTGCATCGCAGCTACTTCGAATTACTGCACTACAATTTTCCGGGACTCTTCTCCTTTCTGGGTTTTTATTTTTAAGAAATAAACTCCTTTGGCGAGATGATCTGTTGGTACAGCTACCTCAGACATGTCAGATTTTTGGCCAAATATTTTGTTTCCAAACACATCGAACAAAGAAATCTCTTGCAACACATCGGACTCGATTTTTACCCAAAAACCACCACCACCCTCAACAGGATTTGGAAATACTGAAATACCCAACGCCGCGCCTTTAATGGGTTCATAGGTCGGGCTGTTTCCCGTCAAAATGCCTTGACGGTAAAGCACCTGGTGGGAAGTAGCATCCACATAAACCAAATGGAAAACTCCATTTCGGAATGCCACTGAAGGCAATTGCAATGTATGATCTGGTACCGAGAAACGATTGACCTGGCTATTTAAGCCCTCCAGTCCTTTAGTAGAAAAATGGAATAAGATTTCATTCCCATTTTCCACAAAAACCATCCCAATCGTGTCTCCTACAGCTGCCACGTCTGCTTGACTTTGACTGATTTGAGGGCCGGACAGTGTAAGAAAATCTAACTGCTGCCCTCCCTGCATTGTACCTGCGTGAAGTGTGCTAAGATAGACGCGCGGCGTACCACTCGCCCCACTCATCCAGACTGTAATCAGGCTATCTCCCGAACGCGCCATGCGTGGCCCGGCGATTGGACAAAAGTTGAGTTGCCAATCCGTTGCATCTACGTCAGTAGCAGTATCGAACGTAGTCGCTAAATCGGTGGAGCGGCTCATCCAAATGTCTCGAAGGTCTTGATTGTTGTTGCGGAAAAGCAGCCAAATCGAGTCACCCGAAGCAAGCAGGTCCGAGGTGCAGCACTCACAGACTGCACCACCTGGTGCGGGCGCATTTGCTATTACTGGGGTATCATTGAACGAAAGACCGCTATCTATAGATCTTCGTACCATGTAATCAGTTTCACCCTGTTTATGCAAAATGTAGCTGACTACCGGGTTATCTGTTCCATCTACAGTAACCGAGGGTAAAATAGCATAACCGCCAGCAACACTTCCTTGCACAGAAGAGGGTGAACCAAACGTATTACCGCCATCATCGGAACTTGCCAAAAAGATGCCCTGTTGTTGTTGTTCGAAAACGATAAAAACCTGGCTGCCCGACAACGCCACATCATATCCCCCAAAACCATACAAAAGCGGCTCATAAGGCTCCTGTACCACACCAACTGGAGTAGTGAATGCCCCATTCTCAAATCGGGAACACCAGATTTGAGAAGTGTAGTTGACGAAGTCTCCGTTAATGCCGCAGGTTACCAAGGGAGTGCCATCGGAAAGCAGCACGATGCGTGGTGATGTGATGGGTCTCGTGGTGGAGTCCACTACGATTGAATCCGACCATTGTACGGTACTTTGTGCTACACCTGAGAAACTTGAGAGGATGCACGCGAAAAAAACGAAGGTAATTTTTATCATGCTAATTGAAAATATTGAACCAGCCGCGTATACTAATGATCCCAGCTTGGTTATCAATCTCAAGCTGGGACCATCAGATAATTCTTGGACTTTTATTTTTGTACCACTATTTGTTGAATATGCGGCTCGCCATCAACCATTATTTTCAGGACATATACTCCTGGCATTAGATTAGCCACTGAAATGACCTGAGTATATTCTCCTGCTGTCTGTTCACTTTCTGCTATTGCTGCCACTTTGGCACCAGTCAGGTTATATATTTCGAAATTAACCTTTGCATCAATCCCAATTTGATAGAGAATTTTGACAAAGTTCACCGCCGGATTTGGATGGATGGTCATAAATTCAGTTGGGGACATGGTTCGTTCCGTCGTCGTTTCGTCCTTTTGAGCATAAAATGCATCAATTTCGGCATGGTGTGGGTCATAGAAATGGTGATGACCGTCATGATGAACATTGATCTTATAGCATATATGAGCAGAACAACCTATCGTTAAATCCTCAATGAACAGGCAAACGGTATAATGGCCTGTATGTGGAAAGATATGATAAGGGTTTTCTTCAGTAGAATTTGTACCGTCACCAAATTGCCAAAAATAGGTGGTATGAATAGTTGTCCCGGTGGAAGTATTGGTAAATTGAACACCCAAACCGGAAGAATCAAAGTGCATAGTAAAAACAGCATGACAATCACTTGGCGGTGCATGATGTACGGTAACGTGATGGCATATATGGCTAGTGCAGCCCCCATCTTCATCGGTTATAGTCAGGCACACCAAGTAAGTGCCAGGCTCGCCATAGGTGTTCGTGGGATTTTGTTCAGAAGAGGTGTTGCCATCACCGAAATCCCATTCCCAAGTGCCAATGATTCCATCGCTGGTGGACAGGTCAGTAAAATGAATGGTCTGGTGGTTTGGATTCGGCTGTTGCACGCCAAATTCCGCATGGCACACGCCTGCTGGTGCATGATGTACTACAACATGATGACAAAAATGACTTGTACAGCCTGAATCATCTGTGATGGTCAGGCAGACGAGATAGGAACCAGGGGCAGAATAGGTATGTGAAGGATTCTGATCGGTGGAAGTATTACCGTTGCCAAAATCCCATTCCCAGGAGACAATCACTCCATCAGCGGTGGATTGGTCTGTGAAATCAATGGTTGGCTGGCTCAGGTCGGGCTGATTTGTCACAAAGGCGGCATAGCACTCATGTGGAGGATGAGTCACCACTACATGATGGCAAAAAGTGGCTGAACAATTTGGATTATGAGCTGTGATGGTCAGACAAACATTATAGGTGCCAGGGGAGGCATAAGTATGGCTGGGGTTTTGTTCTGTGCTTGTGTTGTCATCTCCAAAATCCCAATGATAAGAAGTGATGTTACCATCAGCAGTAGAAAGGTCTTCAAAGACTACCGTGTTTCCATTCACGGTAAAGTGAAAACCCGGATTGCAATGTTGCGCATTTGCCTTCTGGAAAGAAAGTAGCGCAAAAAGCATGAGGAATGAAAAACGGGGAATTAGGGAAGTGGCAAAATTCGTTAAGGTCTGATTCATGCGAAAAAGTGTTGGTAAGGACTTTTTGAAAGAAAGAACGCTCAAATTAAATGGTTCAGTTATTTTGAAGGTGGGATGGGTAAATTGGGATGTTTGGAATCTTTTCGCAATATACCGGGTAAATCCGCACCGTACCGAATAGTGTGTCAATTTTATCTGACGTTTATACTGGTAGGAATCCTAAAGGTTGCGACCAGCCAACACGAGGATGGCTGGCGCAATCATAAAGCCCTGTATAACCTAAGTTTTACTGATTAAGCACCATTCCATTGGGCTTGCTACCGACCACAATATCCTTTGTCTTAATGTGATTTTCAATATCGATCACCGACACATTGCCTGCACCCTGATTGGTCACAAAGGCTGTAAGGTTGTCAGACGAAAATGCGATAGCATGGGCATCCGCGCCTGTGACGAAATCACCTTTTTTTGTCCATGTACCACTTTCCAATTTGTAGTAAGCCACCTTTCCATTAGTCGCATCGCTTACCCACAGTTCTTCATGGTGGGGGTGATAAGCTGCATACCCAGGTTTGAAGCCAAGTGGAATCGTAGCCGTTACTGTGCTTGTAACTACGTTTAAAACTGAGATAGTTTGATCGGCTTCGTTGTCCACAAACATATTACCGTCTGTGCCAGGCCATGCGCCTACTGGAGTATGGCCGACTATGACAGTATGTAATATCGCTTTGGTAGCCGGGTCTATCATCGTTACCGTGCCGTCATCCGTATTTGCAACGAACACCGTAGTGCCGTCAGCGGAGAAAGTAACTTCAGATGGCATTTTACCCGTTGCTATCTCAGCGATCTTTGAATAATCGGAGGTTTTGAATACTAATACATGGCCTGCCGCAGCACTCTGTGAAACCCAAAGTTCAGACCCAGATGCATTGAATACAGCATTATGGGGCAGGTGCTCGGTCACAATTTCATGATGGATTTCGCCCGTGGTCGCATCAATGATCTGCACTTTATAGCTCCCCGTGCCGCTCCCGTGCCCGCCATGCCCACCGCTCAGGTCGGTGCTGGTTATGGCAACTGCCAACGTTGTTTTGTCGGGGCTAAGATAGACGTGGTGTGGAAAGGTCGCCCCATTTAGGCCGATTTCATCGTCTACTTTGGAATCGTTCAAGTTGATAACTGACACAGTACCATCGCCACCGTTCACAATGTAAGCCGCAGGGTAGTCAATGTTAAGCGGATCGTCGCAAGTCCCGTTGTGTTCGCAGTGATCTTTGCAGGAGTAAATAAGGCCAAGAGTGGCTGCGAACAGGAATATTGCCAAGGTTTTAATTTTCATAATAAATCGTTTTTTTGAATTGCCTGGATGAAATCTTGATTATCCAACACTTAAACGTCTATTCAAGAAAAACAGACCTGCGGTTGCTAACGCGAAGATATTTTTACAAATGCATCAGTAGCATGGCCCCTGACATCGCTACCATCAACACATCTTCAAACAATGTCACTTTACTCATCGGCAAATTGAACACCGCACCGAGACAGGCGCATTGAAACTGACGCTTCGCAAGCAGGCTTTGAACCACTCCTACAGTGCTGATCCCCATGATTGCGAATGTCAAACTATTAGTAACCAAGGGGTTGAAATTAAGCAGAAACAATGCGCCCAATGAGAACTCTATGAACGGATAGACGTAGCCCCAACCCAACCAACGCCGCGCTATCACGTCGTAACTGCTGTATGAAGCAGCAAAAGCAGGGACATCAAGCATTTTGAAAAACGAAAAAACGAGAAAAAATCCCGCCATAAAATGGCGCATCCATCGCATCCAATCGAAGGCCCCGGCTGCGACTTCTACCAAGAGTGTAGCGCCGAGAATATAGCTGAATATGAGCAGAATGGGCTTGTAAGTCTCCCAAAATGTGCGTGAGACCTCTTCAACTGCCAAGGTCGCGGTGGGCGCTACATGAGGAGCTTCAACCAATTGATACTTGGGATAGTCGCGCAGCGCAGCCTGCAAATCGGCAGTAGCGACATGATGGCTCATGGTAACTTCTACCTTGCCATCCAAGCATACCGTCGAAGCGGTCACGCCGGGTATTTTTTCAAGCAGGGATTTTACTTTGGAAACGCAGCCTTCGCAGGTGATGCCTGAAACTTGATATTTGTGTGTCATTTAGTACAGTGTTTTATAAAAATTTTGACACTGCAAAAGTCAGGGTCATAGCCGTGTCGGATAGTACAGGATTTTGGGAGAGTTGTGCAGGATTTTGTGCTAAACTGCGTCCAGTGTCTTCCTTCCGTGCCGCCGATGTTCAGCTTTGAATTGTGTTGGAGTAATCCCTGTTACTTGCTTGAACTGGTTGCTCAAATGTTGTGTACTGGTATACCCAGTCTGAAACGCGATTTCGCCAATTGACAATTCGTTATACACCAGCAGCTCTTTCACCCGCTCGATTTTCTGTGCGATAATGTGCTTCTCAATCGTTACCCCTTCCACTGAAGAGAACAGTTTGCTCAACTGCGAATACTCGTGGCCTGTTTCGCGGGCTAAGAAATCTGAGAAATTCAAAGACTCTGGTTTTTTGCTCGCCGCGTAATGTATTTCGTTGAGTATCAAATTTTTGATTTGTGCCACTATTTGACTGTTACGGTCATCAAGGAGTTCAAAACCCTCGGATTCAAGACTTTTGCGTAATTTGGACAACTGTTCAGAATTAGGAGAAGCAGTCAATTCTACTTCCCCTAATTCTACGTTTTTTATTTCCAGGTCCGCTTCAGTAAACAATCGCTCAACCGTACGAATACAGCGGGTGCAGACCATATTTTTGATGTAGAGCTTCATAATAGCGTAGCGTTTTCTTACCAGAAGGCAAATAAGCAAAATATCTCTATCACATCTTGTGTCCGGCCATGGGATCGGTTCCTTTTTTGAACACAAATTCGCTGTGCAGCAGATAGGCCCCTGACACTACCACCATCTCGCCTGCTTGCAGTCCCTCGACGATTTCGGTGTAGTCTTCATTGGCAATACCGATGCGCACCATGCGACCTTCAAATCCGCCACCCTCATTTTTTGTCCAGAGCGAAACGCCACGATTGTCCCGTATGAGCGCGTTGGTAGGCACCGCGAGGGCGTGGCGGGTTTTGCCTTTTAGTGTAATCCAAACCTGCATACCCGGTTGGTATTCGCCTTTTGAATTGTGGATTTCCACCCGCGCCAGTACTATTTTAGAAGAGGCTTCGAGGTTAGGATTTACAAAACTCACCTTGCCACTTAAAATTCTTCCGGGGAAATATGGCAACGAGACCGATGCTTCGCGGGTTTGAGCGAGAAAGGGCAAATCACTGACATAAAGCTGCGCTTCGGCCCAGAGTGTGCGCAGATCAGCGAGTTTCAGCACCATCGAGCCGGGTGACACGTAACTGCCTTCGGCAGGCGGTGCTTCCATGACATAACCAGCATAGTGGCTGTAAAAAGTCACTGAGTTTTTGGGAGTGCCCGACAATTCGAGTTCTTGCAACTGAGCTTCGGTCATGCCCCAAAGCAGTAGTTTGTTGCGGGCGGCTTCTGCGATGCGCGCAAAGTCCAGGTCAGCGTTGCCATAGCGATTTTTGCTTTTCAATGCGAGCAAATAATCTTGTTGTGCGGCGGCTATGTCTTCGCTGTACAACTCGAAAACGGCTTGCCCTGCCCGTACATATTCGCCTGCGTTGCGCACGAAAAGACGTTCGATCCTTCCGGTAAGCCTTGCTGTTACGGTATTGATGCCGTTTTGATTTTCCCGGAGGGTTGCGGCGAGGGTGATTTCTTCCCCCACTTGTCGCAGTCGAACCGTGTCCGTCTGGATGTTGGCGAGTCGGATTTGTTCGGCGCTGAGTTTCACTTCATTGTCTTTTTTGTCAGGCGCAATTTCCACCCGGACCAAAGGCATCTTGCAGATCGGGCAGGGGCCGGGTCTTTGTTCCTTGACTTGAGGGTCCATGGAGCAGGTGTAATAGACGTTTTCTTCTGCCGGGGCGGGGGCAGGTTTGGAGCAGGCAGTTAGGAGCAGTGTTGCGGCGAACAGGCTACGCTTACTAAACTTTTGAAGTTTAGCAAACGTCATCATTTGCTTCGTGGCTATTAGTGATTTTATAGCATTCATTGTCTGTACGTTGTCAAATCTTGCGTTATTGCCGATCAGTTTAATTTTACAAAGCTCTCGCTGTCCATCAACAACTGCCCATTTTTAGCGATTTCGTCTTCCGGTGAAAGTCCCGACACCACTTCCAGCATTTGCCCGGTACGGCTGCCGATGCTGATTTTCCGCGACTGAAAGCCCCCTTCTGTTTTTACAAAGACGACTGTTGTCTTCCCCAAGTCGAGTGCTGCCGTTGCCGGTATCCAGAGGGCGGAGCGACCCATGGCCTGCACCCTGGCAGTGAGTAAAGTGCCGGGTTTTAGCCGCTCTCCCGGATTAGACAGGTACACCCGAGCCCGAAGGTTTTTACTCCCGGATCCATACATTGGTTCGATATAGTTGATTTTCCCTCGAAACGGTTCTGCGAATGATTCGATGCGTAATTCGACCGATTGGCCGACTTTCAGCGACTGCACATTGGATGGCGAAAATTCGAGTATCGCCCAAATGGTGACAAGACTTTGCAATCCGAAAAGTCGCTGACCAGGCTGGACATACATACCTTCTTTCAGGGAAAATTCGCGGGAGGAAGTTGTGGGTAGAGGGCTGGGACTTTGCCCTGTTTGGTTGCCGTTCATGCCGTCGGCGGGCATTATTCCAGCAGGACTTGCACTTAGGCTTTCGACCAGCAATCCAGCGTATGGGCTGTAAACCGGCAACGACAAGAACGGTTTACGATTGGTTTCCACTTCCTGAATTTGTCTGTCGGTCAGACCGAGCAAGGAAAGACGTCGCCGGGAATTTTCGATGAGCGTCATGTTATCTGTGTCATTTTCTTTTAAAAAAATCAAGTCCTGCTGTGCGCTGGCAATGTCGGGGCTGTAAATGTCAAGCAGGTGTTCTCCTTTTTTCACGGACTGGAAAGGGAAGCGAACATAAAGCCGCTCGATACGCCCGCCATAACGGGCTGATACTGCCTTGAGTTGCTTTGCATCGTAAGTCAGGAAGCCAGACACTTCCAGGCTGTCGGACATGGATTTGTATTCTGGTCGAACGGTGGCAGTTGAGCTAAGCACGTATTGGTTCGTGGGTTTCAATAGGATGTCATTGCTGTCCGGCCCGACTACGTGATCGGCGTGTTCGTATTCTTTTTTGACCAGGTCCATACCACAAATGGGACAGCTACCAGCTGCGTCGCGCAGGATTTCCGGGTGCATCGGACAGGTATAAACGGACTTTTCTCCGGTGGTGTGACCTTCGTGTCCGGGGCTCTTCTGAGTACAGGCTGCCAACGTCATCGCTAATGTAATCACGAGATTTGACAAATTTTTGAAAGTTGTCAAATCTGCCGTAGCCGAATTTCCCATCCCGAATACTCGGGACAAACTTTCGGGAAGTTGGATCACTTGGTATTTACCGTTGTTCCAATTCTTTTTCATAATCCACACGGGTAAGCAGGAGTTGTTGCAATAAGTTAAGTTGGCTAAGGCGGCTCATTTTGAGTTCGAGCCAAGCGTCGAGGGTCATAAAAAGTTCATCGGTGTTTTGTTCCCAGGCGAGTAGGGTGCTTTGAAATCGCTTGCGTTGGTTGGGGATGATATTCTGCTCGTAGCGATTTATTTGTTCTTGCAAGGTTTGCATCATCACGAGACGGTCAGTGAGTTTCCCCCGGATTTGATTGGCCAGCTCGGCTTTTTGCCACTCGAAGGCTTCGAGCCCGTAGTCAATGCCCTCTATTTTGGCTTTGACATCCTTGTTTGCCCAAGGTGCAAGCGGTACGGTGACCATCCCCATAAGTGAAAACTGCCAGGGTGTTCCACCAAAAGAAAACATATGGTCGAAGCGCAATCCATATTCAGGTTTCAATTTCGAGCGTTGCCATTCCTGCTCAAGCCGGGCAACGCGGAGGTTTTGTTCTATGGCTCGAAAGTCGCTTCGGTCAGAGATCCGTGAGGTATCGGCTACCGTTGGAATTGTCATTGACGTCCAAGCCGCCGTGTCAATTTCAAAAAGCAAAGCGGGATCACGTTGCATCAAGGTGTTGAGCATGGCGCGTTGTTGGCGAATATCTCCTTGATACATGGCTTGCATCCGGTCGAGCTCTGCCAGCTCGGTTTGGGCTTTGTATATACTGCCAAGTTTTTCACGGTTGTATTGGAATCGTTGTTGAGCGCTTTCGATCAGCAGGCGCAAAGCATTTTTACTTTCTTCCAACACGGCGATTTTCATTTCTGACACCAACCAATTGTAATAGGCAGTTTTTGCCTCGGCAAAAAACATATTCTGCATCACTCCGCGTTCGGCGACTTCCATACCCGACATGGCACCCATATAGCGTTGTTCTGCTCGTTGCATTTTTCGATTGGGGAACATCTGTTCACTGGTTACCATGAACGCGCCCATGCCTTCACTCCATCGTGCCGGATTGTACGGCGTCATCCAAAAACCGCCTCCAACTTGTGGTGGCGGCATGGTAATAGCACCTTTTGCATAAGTATCGAGTTGGCGGATACGGGCATCAATACCTTTAAGGCTGGGGTGGGTGGACGCAATGCGGGTTAAGATGCTATCGAGAGAAAGTGGAGTTTGCCCACCAGCCCTGATGACTAAAAAAAGCAAGCCGATTATAATGGTGTTCTTCATCTCAATCGTTGAGTTGTACGAGTTTCAGTGTCCCTGTTTTCTTTAATTCATATTCTCTTACAAGAGCCAACATCACCGGCAGCACAATCAGCACGAAAAGCGTAGAGGTAATCAAGCCAAATACAAAGGGAATAACAATAGGTTTCATCACATCACTGCCTGTTCCAGTGGCAAGCAGCACTGGCAAAAGGCCAATAATATCTACTAATACGGTCATCAATTTTGGACGCAAGCGAAGCACGGCACCGTCATAAATAGCACTTTCCACGTCTTCATTAGTGAAGGATTTGTTTGCTTTTTTTAGATTGATTGATTTGTCGTACAGCGAGTTATTCATGTAAACGAGCATTAGGATGCCCGTTTCCACGGCTACGCCAAACAGTGCAATAAATCCGACAGCGACGGCAACCGAAAAATTTACATCGAAAAAATAAAGCGAATACGCGCCACCAACCAATGCGACGGGAATACTGGTAAGCACGATCAATGTTTCACGGAAAGAATCAAATGTGAAATACAATATCATCATAATGATGACGAGTACGATTGGGAGGATGATTTTCAATCGCGCATTTGCACGTACCTGATTTTCGTATTGACCACTCCACTCTAAAAAATAACCTTTCGGGAGTTTGATTAAAGCCGCTTCTAATTTCTTTTTCGCATCAGCCACCGTGCTTCCCAAATCCCGGTCGCGCACATTGAATAATAACGTTCCGCGCAGCAAAGCGTTTTCAGAATTGATCATCGGCGGGCCATCGGAAATACTCACATCGGCCACTGCTGAAAGCGGAATGGGACCGTAATCCATCGTCTGCATTTGCATTCGTTTCAATTTTTCAATTTTGTCCCTAAAATCCTGTGCAAAGCGAACGTTCACCGAAAATCGTTGCCGCCCTTCTATCGTGGTGGTCACATTCATCCCACCCAACGCTGTTTCGATGAACATATTCATATCGTCGACGGTCAGCCCATATCGTCCAATTTCATCTTTTTTGATTTTTATGTCCACATACATTCCACCAGTAATCGGCTCGGCGTATAAATCTTTCACTCCGTCCACACCCTGCAATGCTGTTTTAAATTGCTGAGCGAGTTCGTTTATGGTATCGAGATTTTGCCCATAGATTTTTACGCCGACGTCCGTTCGGATACCCGTAGATAGCATGTTGATTCGGTTGATGATAGGTTGGGTCCAGCCGTTGACAACGCCAGGGATTTGCAGTTTGGCGTTTAACTGGTCAATGATGTCGTTTTTTGTCATCCCCTCGCGCCACTCCGACTGTGGTTTGAGCAAAACAATTGTTTCAATCATGCTTACCGGAGCATTGTCAGTGGCAGAGTTTGCCCGACCTGCCTTGCCGAGCACATTTTCCACTTCTGGAAATGCCTTGATGATTTTATCCTGCACCTGCATGATGCGTTTGATTTCGGAGTTGGACACACTGGGCAGTGTAACCGGCATGAATAAGAGAGAACCTTCATCGAGTGGCGGCATAAATTCTGACCCGAGGCTCAAGACCAACGGAATACTTCCCAGCACCAGTGCCACACTCAACGCAATGGTTGTTTTTTTCCAGCGCATGCACCAAAGAATGGCAGGTGAATACAGCCACTTGAAAAAACGGGAGACGGGGTGCTTGCTTTCAGATCGGATTTTCCCTTTCAAAAGCATCACCATGAGCACAGGAACCAGGAATACCACGACAAATGCCGATCCTATCATGGCAAATGTCTTCGTCCATACGAGCGGCGAAAACAACTTGTGCTCCTGTCCAGTTAGGAATAGAATCGGGCTGAAAGACACCAGCGTGATAAGTATGGAATTTACGATGGCGCTTCCAAGAAGTTTGGATGATTTTTCGACCCGCGCTTCCCTTTCTTCGTTGCTGATAGTGTTATTCTGATTCATTTGCGAGAGATTTCATAGCGTTTTCGACCATTACAATGCCTGCATCCACCAAGTCACCCACAGCCAATGCAATGCCTGCCAGTGACATAATGTTGGAGGAAATGCCAAACCAACCCATCATAATAAAGGAAATAAGCACCGACAAAGGGATTGTAATGACCACGATCAAGGTACTTCTTAGGTGCAGTAGGAATATGAAAAGCACCAGACTTACGACGATGATTTCTTCTATTACTGCTTCGCTCAGGGTAGCAATCGTAGCTTCGATCAAATCCGAACGGTCGTATGCCATTTTGAATTTTACCCCCGGTGGCAGCCCTTTTTCAACTTCACTCAACTTTATTTTTAAACGGTCAATCACATCTTTTGCATTTTCACCGTAGCGCATCACGACAATGCCGCCCACTTTTTCGCCTTCTCCGTTTTCATCTACAATGCCAAGGCGGAGTTCACCACCCATTTGAACGGCTGCCACATCGCGCACTTTTATGGGTATTGAATTGTGGGTTATTAGAGTGATGTTCTCTATTTCCTTGATGTCTTTGATGTAACCCAAACCTCGAATGATGTACCCAATATCCGATTGTTCGAACTTTCTCCCGCCCACATCGTTGTTGTTCGCCTTTATTTTGTTGGCGACTTCCATGATGCTGATGCCATAATAATTGAGTTTCAAGGGATCAACTACCACCTGGTATTGTTTTTGAAAACCGCCATAAGAGGCTACCTCACTAACGCCTTTCACGGTTTGCAGCGCGAAACGGATGTACCAATCCTGCAAAGCTCTTAGCTCCCCCAAGTCATATCCCGGAGCATCCAGCGTGTACCAATAGATGTGTCCCAAACCGGTTCCATCGGGGCCGAGTGTAGGGATGATTCCATCAGGGAGAAGCCGTTGCGCGTAATTCAAGCGTTCCAACACTCGGGTGCGCGCCCAATAAATATCCACGTCGTCTTCGAAAACCACGAACACAAAACTCATCCCGAACATGCTGTTGGCGCGGATATTTTTCACCTTGGGAATGCCTTGCAAATTGCTCACGAGCGGATAGGTCACTTGATCTTCCATGATTTGTGGACTTCTTCCCATCCATTCGGTGAAAATGATGACCTGGTTTTCCGACAAATCGGGAATGGCATCTACGGGCGTGTTCTTTACGGCGTAAATTCCATACACAGTGACTGCGGCAGCAATCAACAAAACGACAATTCTGTTTTTAAGAGACCAGGTGATTAGCGCATCAATCATGGTTTTTCATTTTGAAAATATTTTAAATGCTTGCCCAACCGGATGATAACCATCGCCAGCAGGCCTGCTACAATACTGACTGACCAATCGTTAGCTGACATTGGAGCAATAGAAAGAGCAGTTCGTATTGGGGTAATTTGATATGCCAATATGATGATGCCGATACAAGAAGCAATGGCAAACCACACATAACGATTGCGTACAACCTCGGTGCGCCAGAACGGAAGCCCCATCGAGCCCATGTTGAATACATGAAATAGTTGGGTGAATATCAAGGTGAAAAACAGAATGTTGTTGCAAAGTGAGGGTAACCAAACCATTCCAGCGTGAATGGTATAATGGCTGAAATACACTGCTCCAATGGTTGTAGTCGTAATGACTATCGCATAGAAAAAAATACGCCGCCAACGGACTCTGTCAATAATAGGTTCTTCGGTGGGACGCGGCTTTTTCTTCATTACATCTGGTCCTCCCGGTGTAACGCCCAAAGCCAAAGCTGGCAAGACATCCGTGACAAGGTTGATAAAAAGGATTTGCAAAGGCTTCAATTGAAAATGTAGAAACAGCACGGATACAATAGCGATCACTGCCAATTCGCTCATGTTGCAGGATAGAAGGTAAATGACAAACTTGCGGATGTTGTCGAAAATGACCCGCCCCTGCCGGATGGCTACGACGATGCTGGCAAAACTGTCGTCGCGAAGCACCATATCGGCTACGTCTTGTGCCACCTGGGTGCCGCGTTTGCCCATGGCGATTCCGATGTCGGCTTTTTTGAGCGCTGGCGCGTCGTTCACACCGTCGCCAGTCATGCCCACGATGGCTTTGCGCTCCTGAAAAACCCGTATCAAATCGAGTTTCTGTTTGGGACTGACACGGGCAAATATTTTGGCGGATGCCCAGCGCGATTTATCCGCCGCCTTGAGTTTCTCAAAATCCGGCATCTCTTTTCCCAGTACCACATCGGTTTCATCGGAATCTATAATACCCAACTGCCTGCCAATGGCTTTCGCGGTAGCGGGATGGTCGCCAGTGACCATAACCACCTCGATACCAGCGTCCCGGCATTGACGGATGGCGGCAGGAATTTCTTTTCTGGGTGGGTCTATGAGCCCGAAAAGACCAGCAAAAACCAAGTTTTCAGTCAGTTCCTTCGAGCCTTTCGCATCCATTTTAAAGGCCCCTGCAATGACTTTCAACCCGGAGGAAGCCATTTTTTCCGCTTCGGCGAGCCAGGTCTTCCGAGCCTTCGAGGTCAGTGGGGCGTTTTTGTCGGCATCAAGCAGCAAAGAACAACAGTCAAGCAAGTCTTCAACAGCCCCTTTGGCAAAAACCATATTGCCTTCCGGGGTCTTGTGCAAGGTGGCCATGATTTTGGTTTCGGAAGAAAATGGCATTTCCGACAGCTTGGGGGATTTGTGTCGGTGGACGTTGATGTCTTCACCCATTTGGAGCGCGAATTTTAGCAAGCCCGTTTCGAGTGGGTCCCCGATTTCCTTAATACTTTTTTTGTGGGCAGCAATCTCCGAGTTGTTGCACAAAATAGCAATTTGCAGGAGGCGGCGATACTGCGCTTCCGGCAAATGCCCAAGGGGTAAATCAGTGTCATCGTCGCTTTTTGCCCAGGCACCACCTTGTGATGCCAGTGCTTCGACTTCCAATTTGTTTTGCGTGAGCGTGCCCGTTTTGTCGGTGCAGATGACCGTGGTTCCGCCCAGCGTTTCCACTGCCGAAAGTTTGCGTACAATCACGTTGCGGCGGGCTAATCGGAGCATACCCTGTGCCAGTGCGAGGGTGGCAACAATGGATAAACCTTCCGGGACGGCGGCTACAGCCAGTGCAATGGAGGTTTCAAACATTTCCAGGATTGGCTTACCGCCAATCAAGCCCACACCAAAAATGACGACCACCAGACCGATGGTAATTTTGATAAGCCGACCACTGAACGCTTCCAATTTCTTTTCCAAGGGGGTAGCAGCCTGTTCGGAGGTGCCGACGAGATGGGCGATTTTTCCCAATTCAGTATTCATCCCCGTTCCGACGACTACCGCCCAGCCATTGCCTTTGGTGACGAAAGTTCCTTTAAAAAGAAGGTTCGATTGTTCTGCCAGCGGCGTGTCGGCGGGTAGAACGGCGGGTGCTTTTTCTACAGGGACGCTCTCGCCGGTGAGGGATGCCTCGTCCACTTGTAGTTGGCTACTCTTGTAGAGGCGGGCATCAGCGGGGGTCATGTCCCCGGCTTCGAGGTAAATCACGTCGCCGGGTACCAGCATTTCGATGTTAATTTCCGACAAACTGCCCCCGCGAAACACTTTGGCAGAAATAGCCACCATTTTTTTCAAGGCAGCCATGCTGCGCCCTGCTTGGAACTCCATGTAAAAACCTATGATGGCATTGATGAGCACCACCACTAAAATGGCGATCCCATCCAGCCATTCCTGAAAGGCAAACGACGCAGCTGCCGCCACGACCAACAGCACGACAAGGGGGCTTTTAAACTGCCGTAGGAATATTTTCCAAGCAGGTGTTTGTTCCGCTTGGGCAATAGTATTGGGGCCGAAGGATTCCAGCCGGGTCGCTGCTTCTGCCGCAGAAAGGCCCTGCTTTATATCAGCATCCAGACGTGCAAACAATTCGCCGTCCTGCGAAGCCCAGATAGGGACTTCCGATTGGTTGAGCAGCTCGTTTTTGCCCGTGTTGGCCATTTCAGTGGATACTTTTTTGGATTTTACGCTGCTAATGCTTTTTTGTGTTCCCATACAGCCTATTGATGCGCATCATTTTATGCGCATCGTCGTACCTGGGCAGTTCACTATCGGTTTTAAACTCTGCCATCACCGCATCATGGAAGGCGTGGTTGTCGGGAAAAGCAGCTACAAGATTGCCTATCGTGAGCGGTTGGATAAGGCTGGAGGCATCTTTGCTGAAATACCATTTTGTTTGAGCAGGCTGGCTTTTCCCCATTGAAGCGGTGAAGACTTTGTAAAGTAAAATATCCTCTCCAGGATTGACCATTGGGTACACTTTTTTCTGGTAGAGCCGTTCAACGGCTCCGGAACAATACCGAACGGCGTACACGCTATTCTTGTCAATTTTATATGTTTTCCCTTCGTGTTTCACAATTACTCGGCTTCGTTTGAACAGCGGGTCGGTATTGATTTTGTGCGATTGGGAGTCGCACCGGATGGCGTATTCAAGTTTGCCGCTTTCGAAATCTTTTGCGGTTCGGAAGATGCCGCTGCTACGGGTTTGGGCACAGATTGTTGCCGTAAAAAAAACGGCAATGAACAATAGAAGAAATGAGTAGTTCATAAAAAATCGCGCTTTTGAGCATGAATTGAATATCAGAAATTTACTGGGACTCGAATGCTTTTTTTGTATCGTTCAACATATTGTTCAGACACCAATTGCAATAAATTCCTCCAAAAAGAAAGGAGAGCAACCTATAGAACCAACCCTTTGGTGGCTCGTAGGCGATGGATATCGTAACCATGGTTCCGTTTTCAGAAGGGGTGATTTCAAACCCCATACGATACCAGCGCATGATGATGATTTGCGCGTCGCCAATCGTTTCCCATTCTTTCAGTTTGGGAGGCATCCACTTAGTTACGACTTGTGTGAAATCCATGTTCATGCCCATCATCTTTCCGTACCAGCGGTACTTTGCGTTGAGGCCCACGGCGTTCGGTGAAAGTTGTTCCAATGTCAATTTGCTGCCCATCATCATCATGGAACTTTCACTCATGTGCATGCCCGTTTTTGAAAAATCATCCATTTGAGCGAATACCTTTTCGGGCGGAGCTTGAATGGCGATGGTTTTATGCCTTGATTTCATATGAGTACTTTTGCAAAGATTATTCAACTCTCTGTGGTCGAATAATGATAGATGTCAACACGGGGCGTGACATCTATCAAGGGCTTACTGGGCGGGCTATTTATGCAGCCGGTAAAGAATTAACGCAATTGCCCACGGCAGGGTAAAAGTTAAAAGAAGCCATTTGAAATCTGAACCGATCATAAAGTTCACCACCGTCATTGCTCCTATTGAACTGATTCCCGCAAGGGCAACCATACCAAATGCGCCGCTCGCCCGTGCTCGAAAGGAAGTTCTTGCAATGAAAACAGTCAGCACACCTGTCGTGAAAATGTAGCCGCCCATCACCCAAAACACTTTTTGCAGCCAATCCGTCAGGCGGGGAATATCCGCTTCTACCATTTTCCATGTAGAGCCCATGTAGGACAGGTCTTCAGGTAACAAGGCCGGACGCAGAAAAACGAAATAAACGCCCATTGCCACGAGAAGAAGCCCGCCCAGTACAAGTAAAGAGGCCGAATACGGTTTGAGTTTCATCATTTAATCGGTACTTATTGCTTCTTTTCCATGTTCATGCCCTCCATATCGCACATCCCTTTCATGGACTTCATGACGTTTGGGTGCGGTTTCATCGCGCCCATCATCATATCGCACCTGGATTGGTCGGCATCGCACATTTCCATGGTCTTGTCCATCATGGATTTGCACATGGCTGGGTCCATTTTGCAGTTGGCCATCGTTTTCTCCATCATTTCAGCTTGCATGGTGTGGTCGTTTTTCGCCATCTCAACCCCGTGTTTTACCTTCATGGAATCCATGACTTCATTCATGTAGGCCCCGTTGTTCATTAGGGCGGAGATGATTTTGCCGCGTTCGCCTGCGTTGGCGACTTCATTGACCGCAGATTCGTTGCATTGTGTGAACGAAATCACCGCCGCAACGAAGAGCAGGAGAATTGCTGTCTTTTTCATGCTATTTTTATTTAAAAGTTGAGTTGATAAAGCCGTCAGCCTAAAGGCTGTTAGCATATAGTTACACCAAACCGCTTTCCAGGATTGTTAGAAAATAAAAATCTCCTCCCACAGCACCCCGAAGAGAAAACATAAGTGGAAGGAGATTTCAACAGCTTACATTTTGCTCATGTTGCTGCACTCCGTGGCACATTTGCGGCAGGCTTCAGCGCACTTTTTGCAATGGTCCATGTGCGAATGCTTTTCACATTCAACAGCGCAGGCGGTACAGATTTCAGCACAGAGTTTACAGATTTGGTTTGCAAACTCACTTCCGCCAGCCATTGCTTGCACGGCTAAAAGGCAAATTGCTCCGCAGTCATGGTCTAACTTGATGCAACGCGCGAACATTTTAAGGTCCTGTTCATCCAGGCATGCACTTGCACAATGATAACATTCTACCGCGCACGCAGAACAGGCTGCGATACAGCTTTGATACTTTTGATGACTCATAGTGTTTGTTTGTATCGTGAAAGAATTTTCACAATACAAAGATGAGTCCACACATGCCCTGACCCAGTACACAATTCAGAACAATAGTTACATCATTCACACATGTAAAGGGGGCTTTCCAGAATAATACTGTAGAGGAGTGCAAGATTGGAATTATACCGCGTCCAACGTCTTCCGCCCGTGTAGCGTGCGCTCGGCCTTGAACTGAGTCGGGGTCATACCCATCACCTGCCGGAACTGGTTGCTCAGGTGCTGTGTGCTGCTATAGCCTGTCTGAAAGGCGATATCACCAAACGACAGTTCATTATATATCAGCAACTCTTTTACCCTTTCGATTTTCTGGGCGATGATGTATTTCTCAATCGTCAGGCCCTCCACTGACGAGAATAGTTTGCTTACCTGAGTATAACCATGGCACGTTTCGCGCGCCAAGAAATTGGAGAAATTCATCCTTTCCGACTTTCTGCCCGCCGCGTGGTGTATTTCGTTGACCACCAAGTTTTTGATTTGCGCTATCAATTGGCTGTCGCGGTCGTCAAGCAGTTCAAAGCCCTCCAATTCAAGGCTTTGGCGCAGCGCAGCCAACTCTGCCGGATTGGGCGAAGCGGCCAATCCCACCTCGCCCAACCGCACTTTTTTCGGCTCTAAGCCCGCTTCTGCCAGCAAACGCTCAATAGAGCGGATGCACTGTGCACAAACCATGTTCTTGATGATGAGGGTCATTGTTTCACAAAAATGCCAGTGTAGGTTTTACCACCTGATTGAATCTGTACAGCATAAGAACCAATAGGCAATTTGCCCAGTTCAATATTTCCACACCCTTTAGAAATCAGTATGGTTTGTTGTAAAACCAGTTGCCCTAATGCATTGTATACATTGCAAAAAGCGCTTTCCGTCAAAGAATTGTTCAGATTAAAAAAGACCGTTTCGCTCACCGGGTTTGGGTAAAAGTGTAGATTGTTTTCCACCTTTTCCACCGTCCCGCTCGCAGCTGCTTTCACTATGAATTGTCCCATCATCCCGTTATCCTCATGACTCAGGATATGGCAGTGATACATATACGGTATATCCGAATCGCTGAAATCATCATACCGGACAACAATTTTAACAGAGCCGTTCATCGGCGGCACGGTTATCACATCTTTCCGACCAAGCAAATTGGTTGCTGGCGTGCTCCCGCCGACAGAAACCACCCAAAACGAATTGCCGTGCAAGTGAAATGGGTGCGCCATCATGGTTTGGTTGGTCAATGTCCAGACTTCCGTTTTTCCTTGTTCGACCGTGAAATTGATATTTTCCATATCGAATTTTAATCCATTCAGATAGAAATTCGTCATGCTCATCATCGGTTGGGCGGTCATCGCGAGGCTACGGGGCGTTGCACCGGTTTGTGAGAGCGGAGCATTTGCAATCAAGGTTGCCGGAATGTTCGTCACGGGATTAGCGGTAGGAGCGGTCACTGAAATGGTCATCAGGTCAAAATCGGTATCATCCAACGGGCCCATCATATTGTTTCCACCGCCCATGTTCATCATCATGCCCCCAGGATAGCCCTGTGGGAGTAGGCTGCCGAATTGTTTCAAAGTGAGTGATTGTCCTTCTTTTCCCGTCAAATCCACCAAAATTTCAGCGCGTTCACCGGGAGAGAGGATAAGTTTCGACATTGAGACAGGTGCATCCAGAAGCCCCCCGTCACTGCCGATTTGGTTAAATATCAAGTTGTTGGATAACCCAAAGTCAAAATACCGATGGCTCGAACCATTCAACAACCGCAATCGCACCACTTGAGCGGGCAAGTTGAGGGTCGCTCCCCGAAGCACGCCATTTACGAGCACCTCGTTGTCTAATTCATCCATTTCCACAATTTGCTTATCGGTGCCAAAGGTCTTCCATTGAAATACGAGCGGCACATCATCTACGCCGTAAGTCCTGGGTAGCTGGAGCGCAGCCTCCTCATCGTCCCGGACAATGATAAAACCAGCAGCACCTTTTACGACTTGATTGAGTGTCTTGCCATGTGGGTGTGGGTGATACCAGTATGTCGCCGCATGGTCTTTCACTTCGAAGCTCGGCGACCAAGTTTCGCCTGGTAGAATTGGATTGTGCGGGCTGCCGTCATTGTGCGGAGCAACGTGCAAACCATGCCAGTGGACGGTAGTGGTATCGCCCAATTGATTGTGGACATTGAGCGTAACGGTTTCACCTTTTTTCAGAATCAGGGTGGGCCCTAATTGTGAGCCGTTGTAGCCAATTGTATTGGTTTTGATCCCAGGAAAAATTTCGCTCGTGCCATGTTGTACTGTCAGGTCAAATGTGGTTCCATCGAGCGCGTATGGTATCGGAACCGTCGTTTGGCCTGAAGATGTTGCCGCTGAAAAGAGCAAGAAAGCGAGGGTTATTGGCCGAAAAAAATTGAATTTCATTGCGTTGAAAATTGAATGATGGGTATTGAGCAAAAAGATTATTGCTTCAAAAAAGTGGTTTGACCGAGCACAGCACCATTTTCGTTGGTAATGCGCAGGCGATAAATTCCCGATTGCAAATCTGCTACCGACAGATTGTTTTGCGTTAAAGCCGTACTGGACAAAAAGCGACCGTCTCCTGACCAAACTTCCGCCATACGAGTCGAGCCATTGTCCGAGTCCCCAACTACAGAGAAGTGAACTACATCAGAAGCAGGATTCGGCCACAGCTGCAAACGATTGATCGAAGTGGGATCTTGCAGCCCCAATGCAATGGAATCTGGTATGAGATGTACCATTAGCGTGTAGGTATCATCGCCGCTCAGTGCGTGATTATGGTTGGAGGCCAATCCAGCGAGGTAAAGCGTGATATTGCCCACATTGGTCGCCGGGGCTTTCCAATGGAAGGTCCAGGAAAGGCTGTCAGGTGGTGTGGCATCCGCGCCACAAGGAGTATGCGACACATACTTGCGGGGGCCATCATTGTACGTCCGGGTGCGAACCGCGTCGTCGATTGTGAAGGTGCCGATGGTAGTATTGCCTGCGTCTTTCAATGCCAGTCCAACAAAGCCAAACTTATCGAGTCCGGTTTGACGCATTGTGACGGTTGCATTAAAAGATTCGCCGGGGGTGTATCGCAGGGTGGTATCGCTGAGCACGAGTTGCAAGCTACCGGGTCCAGTGTTGGCAATGCCGCCGTGACAACCAGTGCAACTACTTTCACCTGGCGCGCCCGTGTGCCCGCCTACTACAGGCGAGTCGCAAGGGCCATCGGGTGGAGATGAAAAATTTGCCATTGTGAATAGCATGGCAACGAGCATTGGAATAAGTAACGTTTTGATTGTCATAGATTTATTTCTGTTTTTCAAGATTTTTGGAGGACTAATCGTCTCAAGTTGTTCTTGATCTTCTATTCTGGCCTTGCAAAAGCAGTATTGTTCAAAAAATCGTTGTCCGTCAATGTTTTCAAAAACGCAACCAAATCCGCTTTGTCTTGTGCGGTTTTTTGAAGCCCTCCCGGCTGGAGATTGTATTGAAGGATAAACTCAACGGTCGAAGAATTCTTTACGCCATGATCATAATGGTCAATCACTTCCTCTATCGTTGCAAAACGCCCGTCATGCATGTAAGGTGCAGTATGTTCAATATTCCGCAAGGAAGGAACTTTAAACCTGCCCCGGTCTGCCGGGTCATTGGTTACTTTTTTGCGGCCTTCGTCTGTCATGCTGGAGTCTGTGTCAAGGCCATTGTTCATAAATTCATCATTCGTAAAGTTATGTCCAGCGTGGCAATGGAAACACTCCATGCCCTTTGTGCTACCAAACGGATCATATTCGGTAAAAAACAACACGCGGCCACGCTCTTCCTCTGCCGTCAAGATGGCAGAACCTTGTAAATACTGGTCGTACTTCGAGTTATTGGAAATCACGGAGAGCATGAACTGCTCCAAGGCCAGGCTCACTCGCTCTGGATTTACGGTGGCATCGCCAAAAGCTCGAATAAACTGGTCTGTGTATTTTTTTTCTGCCGAAAGTTTCGTCACCACATTCGGCAGCGTCTCATTCATTTCGAGCGGATTCTGAATCGGCCCAAGGGCTTGGTCTCGCACATGCGGCGCGCGGCCATCCCAAAACAAGCCGTTTTGGTGCCAAGCCAAATTCATGACAGCCATCGCCTGTCGGTCGCCGGGCAGTTTTTCCACCCCGATGCTGAACCGGCGTATATCTGAAAAAGCGTCTTGTTGCTTGTGGCAATCAGCACAGGCTTGGGAGCCGTCTTTGGAGAGCATTTTTTCGTAAAAAAGCATGCGGCCCAATTGCACTCCTGCTACAGTGAGTTTGTTGTCGGCAGGCAGTTCTGGCGTGGGGAAGTCACCAATTTTTAAGTCGTATGGCGTGGAGTCGTAAGTGGCGGGTGTTTCCACGGGTTCCTTCGGATCGCAAGCAGCAAAGAGGCAAGAAACCGAAAAAAAGGTGAACAATATTTTTTTCATAATCTTTGAATTGTAAGTTTGCAATGCGGCAAGAAATTGCAGCCGGTCTAACTGGCTCAACCGCATTTTTGAAATGAGCCTAAAAAGCGCCTTTTGCGAATGAAGACTTTAAGAAGTCGAAAATTCAAAAAGGCTAACCAGAAAAGGATTTATTATTTTTTGGAACTCATTATTAAAATCGGAAATATCCTTGTTATCTTGGAGCAATTATTGAACGGTTAGTCCGTGAAGCTCAGAGTTCTCTCTGGGCTTCTTTTTTATTTACTGAACTCAGGATTTTTCACAAATTTCTCATCTGTCAAACTCCGTAAAAACGCTATCAAATCTGCCCGTTCTTGCACCGTCAATGTGAATGGTTTGAGCAAGGAACTTTTGTTCGGATGTGCTTTTCCACCTGTTTGGTAATGGTCAATCACGGCTTCAAGCGTTGACAGACTGCCATCGTGCATATAGGGTGCTGTGAGAGCAACATTGCGCAGACTTGGCACTTTGAACACTCCGCGATCACTTTCTAATCCTGTCAACCGAATACGCCCAGAGTCGGGATAGACCTCGTAAAGGCCATTGTTCGTAAAGTCTTGATTCGTAAAAAGAAAACCACCATGACATTTCGAACAGTTCAACCTTTCGCTTTGGAACAATTCAAGGCCGCGTTTTTCTGCGGCTGACAAAGCATTGTTTTTTGCTTGAAACGTATATTGGTCATATGGAGAATCGCCGCTGAGCAATGTCCGTTCGAAAGCCGAAATGGAGCGTGTGATGACAAAGGCATCCGGTGTTCGTCCGTAGGCTTTTTCTGCCATTAGGACATATTCCGGCATTTTTTGTAAGCGTTCCGCTACGAGCAAAATGTTGAAATCGAATTCATTATGCTCTTGAATAGGCACCAGGATTTGCATTTCCAAAGTGGGTACCCCGCCCTCGCGTAAGAGTTTCTTCTGATAAGCCACATTGGCTAAAGTCGGTGCATTGCGCGTGCCTGCCCGATTATCAATCCCCAAACTCACTGCCGTGCTGTCTGAAAAAGCAAGGTGTGGAGCATGACACGAACCGCAGGAACGCGTACTATCAGCCGACAGCACCGGATCGTAAAATAGCCGCCTTCCCAAGGCAACCCGACTCTTGGTCAAAATGTTGTCCACGGGAATATCAGGAAAAGAAAAACCCGCTGGAACGCGCAGCACATATTCATCCGTTTCCGGAGGAGTCACGGGTATTTGATCTTCCTTTCGGCAGCTAGCCAAAGGCAGAAATAGTAGCATACAAAAAGAGACAAAACGGCGCATGGCTGGTAGTGCAAGTGGTGCCACAACTTTAATTCGTGGCACCACTATGAGAGAATATTAATGTTTGACTACCAACTGTTTGCGCGCCAACAAATTACCATTTTCATAGAAAGCGTACTGATAGATGCCTTCTGGAAGTGTGGCGGTTTCTAAGCGTACTGTACCGTAAGCTGTCAGCCCAGTCAGGCTACGCACTTTTTGACCAAGTGTGTTAGTCAGTACCAGTGTGAGCCCGCCTGAAGCCGGAAGGGTGTATTCAAGCATTGTTTCTGCATTGGCAGGATTGGGTGAGGCTTTGATATTAAGTGAGTTGACCTCTACCTCGTGCGTAGCTGATAGAGCAGGCAGCACGATAAAATTCTGCGTGGCTGCATTGTTCATCATGCTGATGTTGGGTGCCGCGCTTCCGTGTTGGATAAGGTTGCCCGTCATCGCCATATTTTTGAACAATTGGGCATAGTCTATTACAAAATGCAGATGTAGCACCCCATTTGAGGCATCTTTCATGCCTGTAAGTTCTAATGTCTTGTAGAGTGCGTCGCCGAGATTGTGAAACTCGAAAGCCGTTTCAGGTATTCCGTCGCCATTGTTATCCACCTTACCCTCAATCGCCATGAAACGGTAGCCTGCCGTCCATCCCCATTGCATTGAAGGGTTTTGCGGAGCAAGCGGATGGCTGGCTGGATAAGAAGCTGGATCGAGGTGGTTAACGGCCTGCGGAACACCAAGGTGCAGGGTCACACCATGTGCTGCTTCAACTGGCCAGGCACCGAGATCAAATTCTGCCGTTGGGTTTTTCGCGTCTATCAGCAGATATTGGTCAGTGAGTGGCATGATCATGCTATCCGGATGATGGATTTCCACTTCTGAGATATAGAATTCGGCCCGCGTGAGTTTTATTTTTTTGTTGTTCCAGATGCTGAAAACAGTTTGATTAATTACCAGTGGATCTGATCCAACCTTGTGGTCAAAGGAGAACACGACTTGGCTGTTTTGGGAGAAAGCCGTTGCAGCAAAGGCGATGAAAAGCAGGAATAGTGTGGATATGCGCTTCATTGAAAAAAATTTGTTGGTGAAAGAATTTTGATATTGTTTTTTGAAAGATGACCGATTGGGGTGTATTATTTTCCCAGAACAATTTTACGAGTAGTTGAGAATGTTTCACTGGAAATAGATAGCATGTAAACACCATTGGGCAAATCACTCAGACTGAGTAGATGCGAATTTGAATTGCCGTGAAAGTTGGCTAACTTTTCACCCAAAAGGTTTGTCAATTCTAGCGAGACTTCATGGGAGGATTCAGGTAGTCGAACGAGCAAATTGCCAGAAGTTGGATTAGGTGATACTTGTATCTGAGCAGCCCAAGCCAATTCTTCAGTATTGGACACTTCTCCAGGAACGATTTTTTTTAGCGTGTTTTGAGTCCTGTTGGTGAACCAGATTTCTCCTTCAGGGCCAATTTTTATTCCAGTTATTCCAGCTTGACCAGTTACAATGCGTCCCAATTCTGCAAAACCATTTTCGATATCATAAACAATAATATCGCCGTTGGCAAAGTCGCTCACCAAAAGCCGGTTTCCGATGATTTCGATACCAGAAGGGCGAATGAGCCCTTGATTAATGATGACCGCCCAGGTGACATTGCCCATTTCTGAGTGTTCGGCAAGCGGCTCATTGATCAGCGGAAGTGTATTCACGACCGAACCAGAATTAATGTCAAGGCGTAGCACACGATCATTTCCATTGTCCACCACATAAAGCCAGCCACTGGTTTTATCCAATACCATGTGGCTTGGCACAAACCCGTCTTTTTTCACGGGTATTTCCAAATAACGGCGCACAATGCCGTCACTGTGGTCATCATTGCCCGCGCCATGATCTTTCCCGAAGTCATAGCGTACGATGGTTTCATTCCAGCCGTCGAATACCCAGAAAACATTGTCTGCCTCATGTGCAATACCCATACTGTATGGGCTGCCGTGCAGCATATCAAGGTGGCTGCCGTTGCCACCGGAGGGTTGAGCATAAATGTTAGGGTCGCTTGACCACAATGCGGGACCTGTGAATGAACCTCCATTATGATTGGCATCTTTGACACCTGGAGATGTGGAAAAATTGAAATTATCGTCGCTGAATGCAATCCCGGTAGGTAGTGACATAAAATGCCAAGCATTCCCATCCACTCGGTTTAGAAAAGTTTGGTTTGGCTTGCCAGCATCGTAAATGGTAAGTGTGCTGCCTCCCAGAGCTTCCGTGCGCTCATTGACGACCCAGAGTTCATTTTTCGCCAGAATCGGAAAAAAATCCAAATCGTTCGGCTTGTTAAGTTGATTGGCCGCTGTAGCTACTGTTGTGTAAATTGGAGCAGCTAGCAGGAACTGGTCCACGATATTTGGCGGCACGATATCGGGGAAGATTTCAGTCTCGAACGACAGTACATTGTTGCCAGCATTTTCATCGGCGATACCATTAACCGACACAATGGACACCTGAATATTGTGAATGCCTGCATCGATGGATGTCCAAGGAGTCGGATGGTGGAACTCATAATAATCGAAAGGGGCAATGCTCAAACTGCTAACTAAAGTGGCAACAGGAATACCGCCATCAACGGTGTAGGCAATCTCCAAAGACGTAATGGGGGTCACGCCATTGTTGAAAACCACACCGCTGACATGATTTTCTGCTGCAACCAAACCGTAGG
>CANJPT010000032.1 GCA_947476195.1 Lewinellaceae bacterium
AGGTCAATTTCGAGCCGGATCATATCGCCTGCTTTGGGATTTGCAGGGCTAATGGAAAAGTTTTGTCCGCAAAGAAATGTGGGCAACAGGAGTAAGAGGAGGACTGATTGTTTCATATGAAATGTTTATTTGTCATTAAGTCATTGGGTTATTGGGTCATTGAGTCATTGAGTCATTGGGTCATTGAGTCATTGGGTCATTGGGTTATTGGGTCATTGAGTCATTGGGTTATTGGGTCATTGAGTCATTGGGTTATTGGGTCATTGAGTCATTGGGTCATTGAGTCATTGGGTCATTGGGTCATTGGGTCATTGAGTCAATGGGTCATTGAGTCATTGGGTCATTGGGTCATTGAGTCATTGAGTCATTGGGTCATTGAGTCATTGGGTCATTGGGTTATTGGGTTATTGGGTCATTGAGTCATTGGGTCATTGGGTCATTGGGTTATTGGGTCATTGGGTCATTGGGTCATTGAGTCATTGGGTCATTGAGTCATTGGGTCATTGGGTCATTGAGTCATTGGGTCATTGGGTCATTGGGTTATTGGGTCATTGGGTTATTGGGTCATTGGGTCATTGGGTTATTGGGTCATTGAGTCATTGAGTCATTGGGTTATTGGGTCATTGGGTTATTGGGTCATTGAGTTATTGGGTCATTGAGTCATTGGGTCATTGGCTATTAATGACCAAATGACTATTAATGACCAAATGACTATTGACCAAATGATTATTAATGACCAAATGACTATTAATGACTATTAATGACCAAATGACTATTAATGACCAAATGACTATTAATGACCAAATGACCAAATGACTATTAATGACCAAATGACTAATTATGTCCCATTGACAATGAATGAAGTCAAAAATTCGGACAAACCACCCGGGCGCGTTTTTCGCCTGGGTGAATATAAGTAAGCGATATTTCAAAAGCACCGCGTGCGTTATTGGCCTGTGTGAGGGGAGAAACCGTTATATCGTAACTTAATCCCATCATCCAGTGGTTCAGTTCTACCATTCCTACCACGGTTATGGCATCTGTCTGGAGGCCTTTTTGAAGTTTGTTTCCTATGCGCGCCCAGGCACCTGCCCGGAGTGCCAGTTCGTTAAAGTCGTTGTTGGAATACCTGAGATTAAGCCCAAGATCCGTTTCAAAAGAAGGGCCTTGTTGCATTACCAGGGCGCCAGGAAGCAGACTAACCGTTTTATTTAGCGGAAATTGTCCACCGACATGTCCCGTCCACCGGGTATAAAGTATTTCATTGTTATCAGCGGCGAGGGATATCTTTGGTTGATTAAGATGATGCATTGCACCACCCAGGTAGAAAAAGCCATCGTTTTCAAAGACAGCATACCAAAGTAGGCCAGCATTAAAATCCAGAAAGCTTTTTGAAGTCGCATTGGCATTCGGTTCGTTGTTTGGGAGGCTGGTATTGGGCGTTTCAGTATTTGAGTCAAATTGCCGGCTAAACCAAAGTCTGCCCCAATCAATAGAATTTTGCCCGAAACCAATTTGTGCGCCAGCGGACAGGAAGTGATCTGCCTGATTACGACCGCCGGTAAGTTGTTTCAGAAAAGCTCCCCCAAGCTGAATCTTATCCTGAGAAAAACGTGCAGTTCCGGCCTCATCGTGCATTGCACCTATGCCAAAAGAGGCATAATCGTCACCATACCCTAATTGTAAGCGGTGCTCAAAGGAGGCAGCATAGGTTCGGAATGGTACAGGGGACAGGAAACTTCCCCATTGATCGCGGTAATTGATGTTAGCACGCCACTTGCCATTGAATACGCCATTCATAGCTGGATTGAGATTCCAGGGAGAAGCGTAGTATTGAGAAAAACGTGGATCCTGCGCCTGAGCTTGCTGCAAAAAAGCTGCAAAAAATAGAATTATACAAAGAATCGGTTTGGAAAATTGTTTCATGACTAATTCAGTTTGGATGATTACAATTTATTTGGAAACACAAAAGTAGTTTTCCTTCCCAAAAACAGACCGTTCCCTCAAAATATCTTTGAACTTAAATTTAGCGTTGCCTAAAAGCCGTTTTGGCCTACAATTACTTTGCCTACCTTGCGCCCGCTTTTTTGAACAAGATATACTATGGAAAAATCAGGCAAGTCTACTCCTAAAACCAATACGCAGTCGTCCGTTGGTGGAAAGCAGCAAAGTACAACATCGAAATTTTCAGCTCCGGCAAAAAACTGGCTCGAAAGGCCGGTTTTGCCAGTAACAGATCCGATGCTTCGCAAGGTCTTTTGGGGCCTGGCAGCTTTGGGCCTGGTTGTTTTAATTGCGCTTTCATTTGGCTCCGGAATCAATGCGGACGACAAGTTTCAGGTGGATTATTCTCAAAAACTCGTCAATTATTACAGCACGTTTGGCAAAGACACTACAGCGCTCAATATTCCAGATGGCAACATGCACTTGTATGGGGGCTTCTTTGAAACCGTAACAGGCTTTGCCAGCAAAACACTTGGTTTTAAGCCAACTGACCTTGCCTATCACAATATCCGCCACGCATCAAGCGCAATATTGGGCTGGGTAGCTATGCTTTGTGCAGCGCTTTTCGCCGGTCTGATCGCTGGGCAACGTGCCGGCATAATCACGTTGATCATTATGCTTGTTTCGCCGCGTTTTATGGGCGACTCTTTGATGAATCCCAAGGATATACCCTTTGCGGCGGGTTACATCATGGCGATCTACAACATGGTTGCAGTACTGGAAAGAATGCCTAATCCTCGTCGATGGAATCTGGCCGGGCTGGTCGTTGGACTTGGCATCGCCTTGGGTATTCGAGCCGGCGGTTTGCTTTCTTTTGGGATGTTTGGGATGTTTGCAGGCCTGCATTTTTTGCTTAAAAATGGCGGGTTTCGTGCATTTACGGATACACAAAATTTAAAGAAATACGTGCTGGTCACACTTGGTATTGCAATAGCGGGCTATGCCTTTGCCCTGCTTTTCTGGCCATTTGCCTTGCATGCGCCTTTGAAAAACCCGTTTGTGGCCTTGTCTAAATTCTCTGACCTGGAAGTGAAGATCCGAGTCTTGTTCGAGGGCGTAAATATGATGTCTGACAAGACGCCCTGGAATTATGCTATCAAGTGGATCACCTATACGATTCCGCTCGCGGCCTTATTGGGTTTTGTCGGAGGAGTTGTTTTACTACCCCGTTTGTTGCGGCGTTTGAATCCACTTTGGGTAGGTTTGGCATTTTTTGCGGCTATTTTTCCGGTTTTTTATGTGATCTATAAAAATTCGGTCATTCACGACGGATGGCGTCACTTAACTTTTGCCTATCCTCCATTAGTGGTTTGTGCAGCCTTATTCTGGAATGAATTGGCTCAGATATTTGCTGAAAAGAAATATGTGCAATGGGCAGTTTATGGTGCTATGGGATTGCTTTGCGCTGATGCTGGAGCATTCATTGTTGCAAATCCTAAAATGCCGTATGTTTATTTCAATCCAATTTTAGGAGGAACAGCTGGCGCTTATGGTGAGTTCGAAACGGATTACTGGGGTATAAGTACCAGACAAGGAATTGAATGGCTTGAAAGTCAGGGTATTCTCCGGCCGGATATGCCTGAAATAGTGGTCATTGCCACTAATATGTACTACTCGACCAAACAATTGACTGCGAAATACGGCGATAAAGTGAAGGTAAAGTATTTGAAGTGGGAAAAACGCTGCGATGATGCCTGGGATTATGGATTATATCCAACCCGTTTTCTCGATGGCAGTACTTTGCAAAAAGGTATGTGGCCGCCTGACAATGCAGTGCACATTGTAAAAGCAGGTGGTGCGCCGATACTCGCGGTATTAAAAGATAATGGCCGTAATTGTGCGTTTGGTATGGCTGCTACAAAATTGGGTGATTGGCCGGGGGCTATTGAACGGTTCAAAGCTGAAGTGGCCAATGTCCCCGACAACGAAGTGGCCTGGGTGAATCTTGCACAAGCCTATTTAAATACCAGCCAGCTCGAAGAAGCCAAAGCCGCAGCAGAAAAAACGATCGAAATCTGTCCGGACGATGCTCAGGCAAACAACCTTATCGGCTTGTATTGGCTCAATAAAAATGATGCAGCCAAAGCGAAGGTCCAATTTGAACTTTCTATCAAAAAAGAAGCCTCTAACCCTGCAGCATGGTATTATCTGGGTCTGATGGCACGTGGTCAGGGAGACAATCAAACAGCTTTGAGTAATTTGATGAAAGCCATTCAGCTTTCGCCGAATTTCAAACCAGCCTATGAGCTTTCTGCACAGATTTATGAAACTATGGGAGATGGGGCTCGGGCGCAACAGTTTAGAACAGCATTGGGTCAGATGAAATAGGGGATTTGAATGTATCTTTGTCTTACTTGTTATTATCCAAAACACAACACATTCATGAAAAAATCACATCTGCTTGCTATTATCATTGTGGCCATTGGGATTGGCATCCTGATCACGGCCAGTAAAGACGTGACCACCTACGCGAATTTTGCCCAGGCTACTAAGAGCGATGACAAGGTAAAACTGGTAGGACAACTTGTTAAAGACCGCCCTGTGGAGTATGATCCAGCTAAAAACCCCAATTTTTTAGCTTTTTACGTCAAAGATGATGCAGGCGAAATTCGTCGGGTAGAATTGCAAGCAGCCAAGCCTCAGGATTTTGAGCGTTCAGAATCCATCGTGCTTACCGGCCAGATGAAAGGAGAAACCTTTGCTGCTTCAGATATGCTGCTCAAATGCCCTTCCAAGTATAAGGACCAGGAGATTTATGTCAGGGAGAAACAAGGGTAGTTAACGATGAACTATAAACGATATCAGATTTTTAAAGCCAAAATAGGCTGCCATTCCGATAATCGTTTATAGTTCATAGTTCATAGTTAAATAATGGGTGTAATTCGCAGACAAAGTTTAAAGCATTCCGCCGTAAATGTGGTGGGTTTGGGCGTGGGTGCGATCAGCATATTCTTTGTCTATCCCCATGCTTTGGAGCCTTATGGCCTGGCGCAGGTCTTGCTTTCCATCGGTATGGTTGGATTACCCATATTATCTCTTGGCGCAAACACCGTAGCGATCCGCTTTTTCCCAAGGTTTCAGGATAAGTCCTCCGGTCATCATGGGTTTTTGACTTTACTCCTTTGCCTTTGTGCGATTGGTTGTGCCCTTTTTTCGATTGGTGCCTGGATATTTTGGGAGCCGTTCTCCACGGCTTTAGAGCACAAATCCCCTTTGCTTCGGGAATATTTGTGGTTGGGTTTTCCGCTTGCATTTTGCTACATCACCAGTTGTGTTTTAGCTGTTTACTCCTCCAATTTCAAGCGCATTGTAGTCCCTTCTCTGCTGCTTGATTTTTCGCAAAAGCTTGCCTTGCCCTTGTTACTCATTGCGGTATGGCAGGAATGGCTTTCTTTGGAGGTCGCTATGTTCGGCTTGGTTTTACATGCTGCCTTGGTGCTGACCGGATTGATATTTTATTTGCGCCAAATTGGTGAATGGTATTGGCGTCCGGATTGGGCTTTTATCACGCCTGAATTGCGGAAAGAGATGATACAATTCATTGGCTTCGGCGCCTTTGGCGGCTTTGCTTTACTGGTTGCAGCAAAGTCGGATGTGTTCATGGTCGGTTCCATGAGTGCCGTAAAATCGGCTGGCGTCTATGCCATTGCGGCCTATCTGGCCACGGTGATTGAGGTCCCCATAAAAAGTTTGTACGCCGCCAGCGCCTCCTCCGTAGCGAAATACTTAGCGGACGACAACCGCCCGGAACTGGAGAAACTTTATAAAAGTGTGTCCATCAACCTATTGGCAGCAGGACTGCTGCTTTTTGGGAGCATTTGGATCTCGATAGACAGTTTGTTTGCCCTTCTGCCCAATGGCGCAGAATTACTGGCCGGAAAGTGGGTTTTCCTCTTTATTGGACTATCCAGGTTGGTCGAAATGGGTACTGGACTGAATAATTATATGGTGTATTATTCCCAATATTATCGGTACTCGCTGGTTTCGCTGGGTGTTTTAGCGGTTGGGAATATTTTGTTGAGTATCTGGCTCATTCCAATCCTTGGGATCTCAGGGGCTGCTGTGGCGACCTTGCTGAGTATTACAGGATATAATGCAGTAAGCTTGTGGCTTGTTTGGCTCAAATTCCGATTATTTCCTTTTACGGCTCAAACCGCTAAGGCGATAGGTCTAGCAATGGCTGCTTATCTGGTGGCTGGCCTAATTCCTGTTTCAGGCTATGCAATGATCGACCTGATACTCCGCTCAGGTTTTTTTGCGCTGATCTTTGGAGTATTGGTGTTGCGTTTTCGGGTTTCGGAGGACTTGAATGGGCTGGAGCAGATGATTTGGGGGAAATTGGGGAAGTAAGAGGCTTCTTAGATTGTCTTCTCAATTAAATTATACCATACAGACGACTTGAATTATTCAGGGATTTCAATCAAGTCGCTTCCATAATCTCATTTCTTCATTATCATCATCATTGACTGTGGCACTTACTCGCCACAGGTAATTTTCCTTTTCTACTTCTCATGAAAAACATAATACATATACTTCTATTTTGTTGCTACACTGCAATATTGCCTGCGCAACAAATTTGGTATGTCAACCAACTCGCAACCGGAATTAATACCGGCATTAATTGGGAAAACGCCTTTACAAACCTACAGTCTGCAATTGCTGCGGCAGGTTACGGTGACCAAATATGGGTAGCCAAAGGCACATACTTACCAACCGAAGGTTTGGACAGGGAAATTTCTTTCAATCTACCCAATGGTGTTAGTTTGTACGGGGTTTTTGCGGGCAATGAAGGGAAATTAGAAGATCGAAACTCAGAGAATAACACCACTGTTTTGAGTGGTGATATCGGGGAGACAGGCATCAGAACAGACAACTCGTACCATGTTGTTACCATTTACCAAGGGGACGAAAACACGGTCTTGGATGGATTTACAATAACACTGGGATATGCTGCAAATGCCTTTTCTGGTTTTCCGCATGAATTTGGTGGAGGAGTATTGGTGGCTGCGGATGCATCGTGGCCACTTTCAAACCCAGTAATTGCAAATTGTCATTTTGAGCAAAACCGTGCTGGCTCAGGCGGTGGACTTGCATGCATCGGAGATGCCATGGTTATCTGAAGTCCCGATATCCGGCACTGCACTTTCAGGCACAATCGGGGAGAGTATTACGGTGGAGGTATGTACAAAATAGGTCGAAATAGAAGCGACCGTGCTTTTTCGATGCAGGATTGTTTTTTTGAAGCCAACCGCTCTGCCGCTTTAGGAGGGGGCATGACCATTTATGAGCCTACAGACACAGTAAGAATCTCTAAATGCTCCTTTATTAGAGATACTGCAATTGAAGCTGGAGACCGCTCCTATAACGAGGTTTCGATCGATCGATCCTGGTTTTTCGGCAATCAAACCGGGGCTTCTTCTGTAGCAGGTGCTTTCTATTATCGAGGTTTTGGAAGTGAACTGATTACAAATCAGAATACCATTACGAATTCCGTTTTCATGTTCAACGATGGCGCCATCGCCGCGCTCGGTGGAAAACCAGGTATTAGTAATACTCGGGTGGTAAACTGCTCTTTTTATCAAAACGGCGCTATCCCTTTTGTCAAGTATTGGGGCCCCGAGAACAATCCAGTGGACTTGGTTATGAAGATGCAAATCCTCAATTCAGTGATTTGGGAGCCCCAGACAGTGGGTGTGCACCGGCTGTTCTACAATAATAACCCTGTCAACTTTACCGTGAATGATTATTTGGTTGAGCATTCACTGGTGCACCTGCCCGATTGCAGTTACAATGGGGTCGACCCTTGTGGAGAAGGTATGATTTATGGTGTTTGGCCTGATTTTATTGACCCGGACTTTGGAATCACCCTGCATATCTGGAACTGTTCAGCTGCTCAAAATCGAGGGAGCAACCTTGTAGTGGACACATTTGGGCTGACTAAAGATTATTGGGGAAATTCGCGTATCATCGATGACACCGTGGATATGGGGGCATACGAAATCCAAGGCCCTTGTATTTCAGCAACTGAAACGCCTGTTTTTATTTCCCTGCCGGTAGGCATTCGGCTTTTACAAAACCCAATTCAAAAAGATGACCCAATAGAAGTTGAGTTATTCGCAGCAGTGTCTGAAAATTTGCATATCCAAATGGTAGAGGCCAGTGGTCGGGTGGTTTGGAAAGGCAGTGTGAATATCCAGGCTTCCACACCAAGTGTCTTTTCTATAGCCTCTAATAATTTAGGTCCAGGCTTGTATTATTTGCAGGTTATGGATGAATATGGGCGGTCAAAAACTGATAAAGTGGTGGTATCACAGTAGTCATCTTGAACCTGACTAGACTCGTGCACAACAAAATGGGCCACGGATAACACAGATTAGACACGGATTTTATGCTTACTAAATATAAAATCCGTGTCTAATCCGTGTCATCCGTGGCCCATGTCGTGCCCCATAACGGCTTTTTTACCGCAACAAAGTCACATCTCCCTTCTCCACTTTTTCCTCTCCGCTCACCAGACGCACCCGCATCCGGTAAACATATACATCTGAAGGTGCACTTACGCCATTAATAGTGCCATCCCAGGTGTTTTTGCCGGCGCTGATCGAGTCAAAAACCTTTTCTCCCCAGCGTGACCAAACTTCCATTTGAATGAGGGTATGGCCAACAAGCACAGGACCGAACGCATCATTGGCTCCATCGCCATTCGGGGTAAACGCATTGGGGCGTTCAAATTTTGGCAAATCAACCACAACCGTAATAGTGTCCATGTAAACACAGCCACTATTATTGACCACGATGGTGTAGTTCGTTGTTTCGGTTGGAGACAATATCTGAACCGGCCCGGTAAGCGTACTTCCTGTAGAAGGGATCCATTGAACATTAAGAGAGTCAGTAGGAACGCCTGTTACGGTCAGGGTGATACTTTCACCCTGAAGTATTTTAGAAGTATCCGGCGGGAACATGGCGCTGACATCCAGCGGCGTATTCACGTTGAACGTCAGACTATCCTTGCAGCCATTTGCATCTTCAACCAGTACAGAATAACTGCCTGAAGAATCAAAAGAGGTGGTCGTATTGCTGCCCGTTTGCCCGTTGCTCCAGGTAATATTCAAAGGGTCGAGTCCATTTTGAACCGCCACCGTTGCCGTAGCTGCCGGGTCATAAGGGCACCCAGGCTCCACGCTTACGGCGGCTTCCAGGATACAACAGACCTGAACCAGCACAAATGCAGTATCCAGCGCTGCGCAACCTTCATCCGTAACCACGGTAAGTATAATACTTTTCGGGCCAACCGTTTGATATTGAATCGTATGTGGTCCTTTACCACTGATAGTGTCGGGAATCGAACCGCTTCCAAAATTCCAGTGCCAGTTGGAGATCACTCCGTTAGCAGTATAGGAAGAATCCGTCACCACAAGCTCCTCTCCGAGGCATATTTTTTTGTCCGGCTCGTCTGTGGAAAAATTGGCAGTCGCAGAGCCCTTAAACAGTGCATCTCCACCCCAATCTATGGTGAAACCATTGCCTATGGTTGTGAAATTGTTGATGCAGAGCGCGTAAGTCCTTCCGGGTACCATTGTCAGGAAGCGAAGAAAGTTGTCCATGCCAGCCGCACAGCCGGGAGGCTGGTTGACATCTGTAGCCGTTAGATTCAATCCGGTAGGCCCCATACAAGGGCTTGTAGCGTTAAAATCACCGGCCACCATACAACGCTCGGATACTTTATTGGTACAATCTCCGGGGCCATTGGGAAGTCTATAAAGGACAAAGTCAATGTCGTCGTCCACCGCATTGGGTGTAATAGTGAAGGTAAGTTTACCGTTGTTTGCAGCCGTGAATACATACCAGGCAGAACTTGCTTCGCCAGGAAAACCTGTCAGACAGGGCGCGTCTGACAATTCATTTGGGTCGTTGCCAAATCCAAAAACCTGATCAACTACAATCTGATTTTTACTGCATACATAGGTCGCAGTAGGGCAATCTCCTGATACCACATTGACATTTTCCTTGTTTTTGATGCAACATTGGAAAAGGCCTGGAATAACACCATCCACTCGTATGAAATATTGCTGACCAATTACCAGGTTGGATGCTGTAAGGGGTAAATTATTGGTAAAGCTCAAATCAGCTGCACAGGCGATCTCTGTCAGGTTGTTACAATCTCCGCTATAAACCGCTACTTCGGGTCCAAACATGGTACCCGTAGGATTGGAAGGTGTTTGTCCTTTTGTTATGATGATCAAGTCTGGAGCGACCGCTGTAAAAGAATACCATAGATCTGCCCCGACATTGGACCAACAGCTCGGGAAAGCCTGTCCACTTGCTGTGGCAGCAGAATTGTCTTCTCCCACGGTGCAGAATTCAGAAGGATCTGCAATCACCGTAGCACCGCTGCATTCGTCGTTAGACTGTGCCCAGAGGGTAGGAGAGAGGAGGGAAAAAAACAGAAAAGCAAGGAAAGTATTGTTTCGTGTCATTTGCATTGATATTTGTCTATTCGAAAAGTACGGCAAAAGTGGGAAAACTTTATGGTTTCTTGTAGTGTTTCTGTCCTTTCCCGGTTCAAAAAAATATGAATGGTTCTTCTGGCAGCAGGTTTTATCCTTAGTTTATTCGGTTCGATCCCGCCCGGCCTCATCAGTTTAACAGTGGCCCAGACTTCTATTGCCCGTGGTTGGACTGCGGCTATCGCTCTCGCAATGGGCGCTGCTTTAGCAGAATTTTTCCAGGCCTGGGCGGCTGTACTGCTCACCGATTGGTTTTTGAGTCACCAGGGAGCGGAACGTGGATTCCATTGGGCAGCAGTGCCGGTGTTTTTTACGCTTGGGTTTTACCTCGTCTTTTTTGCAAAACCGCCACTCCCACCTGGTCAAATGACCCAGGCTACCTTGCGGGGACAATTTTTAAAAGGCCTGGTGGTCAGCTTTTTTAATCTTTTAGCTGTGCCCTATTGGTTCGTGTATTGCGGGTGGTTGCGGATGGAAGGTTGGTGGCAGGAAGGGCTTTTGCCGACCCTGGTGTTCTCCCTTGGCGTCTCCCTGGGCACCATGTTCGCGTTGGGTTTGTACGCCTGGCTGGGGCAGTTGGTACTGCGCCGTTCTAACGAGGTTGCTCGATATGCGAATTGGGTCATTGGAGCGATCTTCCTTGGCTTGGGCTTAAAGACTTTGATCGGATTGATCTTTTAAGGTTCCTACCTTCGCCCCGGATTTTGGTTTTCCGACGTATGGTCGGGATTAAAGGGAACCCGGTGAGAATCCGGGGCAGTACCCGCTGCTGTAAGTTTCAGATCTTAAAATAGCCAATGCTCGTACGAAGAGCCATTACTTATTTAGGATCAAGGTGTTGAACAATTTTGCCACTGTTCCAATGGAATGGGAAGGCGTTCTCCGCTAAAACGAGCCAGAAGACCTGCCATCATCCATGAATTCAACCGGGCTTCGGGTAGAAAGTCCAGGACATTTGGTTATTTTCCAGATAAGGTCGTCACAACCTTACAGGGTACGGTTTTTTGAAGCCGGATCCAGTCCTTCCTATCCGTTTTCCTTTCATTATCAACGTTTTAGTTTTTAAAAAATGAAAGTCAAACTACTTTTCCTTTCGCTTATTTCAACCGTATTCTTCATCGCTTGTGGGGAAAAAGAACCGTGTTGTACGCTTCCAACGGCGGACTACTCAAAAGGTGTTTTCGTGGTAAACGAAGGCCCATTTGGCGGCACGGGTACCATCAGTTGGTATAATCCCGATACTGGTGAAACGCAGGATTCCCTGTTTGAAAAAGCCAATAAAGGCGCGGTCTTAGGACAGTTTGTGCAGTCGCTTACGTTTTTTAAGGGCAAAGGCTATATTGTTGTCAACGGCGCCAATAGGGTAGTGGTCGTAGATGCTACAACCTTCCAATACCTGGATACCATTGGTGGTCTGGCATTGCCACGGTACTTTTTGCCCTTAAATAATAATACCGCCTATATAAGCCAATGGGGGCTGGATGGCTTAACCGGTAGCGTGGTGAAAGTAGACCTTGGTACCAATAAGGTAATAAAAACCATCCCTGCCGGTTCAGGTCCGGAAAAAATGGTTCTGGCTACGGATCGGGTATATGTGGCCAATTCTGGTGGTTATGGTAAAGATTCGACCCTGACAGAAATAATGCTTGGGGATGATTCCGCCCAGATATTGCCTATAGTTGCCGGAATAAACCCGGCTACGCTTGTTTTAAATACCTATGAAACGCCCGCAAAACTGGTTTGTCTTTGCAAGGGTTATTTTGGGGATCCGACACCCGCAGGCAGGCTCGACTTTCTGCTCCCGGGTACGCCAGGCGTCGAAGCACCCGCGTATTCGGATGATCTGATGTTGGATGGGGATAGCGGAGACCTGTTTTTTATTGGCGACGGCAAGGTTTACAAGTTTTCGGGCACTGGACCTGCCGCATCACGCTCTATCCTTTTCAGCCAAGCTGCCTATGGATTGGGCTATGATGCTGACCAGAACTTGCTGTATTGTGCAGATGCAAAGGGTTTCACCGGACTTGGTGAGGTTGTGATCTACCAAACGGATGGCACTAAACTTGGCTCCTTTCGTACCGGTATCGCCCCGGGCGAGGTTATAATCGTGAAATAAAAAAATATCGGGATAACTTTGCCCCATGAAATACTTTGTAGCGCCCCTTGCATTTTTCGTTTTTTTCGCTTGTTCCCAGGCTCCCACGGAATTTGGGGGCAGGCAGAAAAATCAAAAACCGCTGGTATTCCAGTTTAGCAATAAAATAGCAACCATGGACCCCAAAGATCCTACTAACTGGTGCAATGCTAAATATGGGCAAGCCGTGCTTATTAGCGCGGATCCTAAAAATTTCCATCGCCGACTGTTTGCGCTGGGTGATTTGCCAATCAGAGTGATCATAGATACCGGCCATCAGACTGCTGCTTTCATGATGTACAAACAGGGCAATCAGATTGAGATTTCCACAAGCGATAACCTTCCCATGTGCCTTTCCAACAAAGCAGGTTTCCAGCTATCTTCAGATGGGCTTTCTTTCCGTTACAATAACAAACGGGACATCAGTTTTGATGTTTACATGCAAGAATTGACTAATGGGACACAAATCGCGCTTGATCTTCCGCCAAGTGGAAGCCATGGAATGACAGTGATTCCGTGTAAAACTTGCAAGTAGTGCAATATTTTGATTTTCAGTACGTTACAGTTCGTTTGCGAGTACTAAAGGTCCCTGTAACAGTAATACTTGCAAATTCGGCACTTTATTTGCTAACGCTGATCTACTAATTCAAATTATTCCCTCTCGCCATTCCTTGTGTCCATGATAAAATATGTTTTTTTTTGCACCTTATTGAGTGCAACAACCTTTTTTTCTTGTAAAAACACCACGACACCTCCACCTGCCGTTCCTATAGCCAATACGGAAGTTGAAACAAAATCGTCTATTCCAGACCCCGGTGATCTGTTGAAGACTTTACAAGGGCGTTGGAAAAGTGAACAGGATTCTACGTACACACTTGAAATTTCAGATACCCAGATGAACCATTTTAATAGTGGTAAACTAACTTATCAAAGTATAATTGATGTGGATGGTGCCTGTGAAAGTTCCGTATGCAAACTAGATGGAGTAGATACATCCGATGGTTGGTGCTTTACAGAAATAATGGTGGAGGATGGAAAACAGGTTGCTCAGTGTAATTTTGTGATCTTTTGTGATACAAATAAGTTTCAATACCGCTCACTCATTGGAACGGGTAGTGGATTGTCTTTCAAAAAAATTAAATAGACTTTTGTGCTGAGGTTCACCGGGTTCGCTACATTCGCAGCGTGAAATACCCCCTCGCGTTTCTTCGGCTGCTTCGGCTTCCCAATCTGCTCATTGTGTTTCTCACGCAATTTGTGCCTTATTGGCTTGTCCTGCGTCCTGCCCTGTTAAAAGCTGGTGGGATTCCCTTGCTTACGGAACATACTTTTAAGCTCATTGCTGCAGCAACCATACTCACCACCATGGGCGGGTATATTCTGAATGACTACTATGAGCGGAATATTGATGCGATGAATAAGCCGAAACAAGTAATCTTGGGGCGGATCCTTCCTCCTTCGGTTGCTTTGCTATTATATGCTATTTTCGTAAGTGCAGCGCATTGGCTGGCCTATAGGATTGACCTGGAACTTCGTCCGAGCGATCATTGGCCGATGTGGGTATTCCCGGGCATCTCCTTCTTACTTTTCCTTTATGCCTGGGTTTTCAAGTGTACCCCATACCTGGGTAATTTACTGGTATCAACCCTCTGTGCCCTTGTACCTGTGGTAATGCTATTGCCTGAGCAACGAGCCATTTGGCTTACCTCCTTTGTACAACCCGCTATGGTGCAACAAGCAGTCTCCCTGGTTTGGCTTTACGCATTGTTTACCTTTTTATCCAATCTTTTACGGGAGCTTGTCAAGGATCTTGAAGATTTCCAAGGGGATGCAGCATGCGGATGCAATACGGCAGTCGTACTTAAAGGACCAAGTTTTGCCAAAAAGCCGGCTGGATTTACAGCAATGCTCCTCACTTTATTCGTGGCTATCTTATTGATTTTTTGGCAACAAACAGGGGCTCCTAAATGGCAAATTGGGGCCGGGGCTGTTTTGTTGTTTTTGCCAGCACTATTTACTTCATTTGTTCTTTACAGGGCTCAAGGCAAAGCAGATTTTAGTCGAGCTGGATTTTTGATCAAAATAGTAATGGTTTCAGGTATTTTCTTGTTGTTGCGCACCTGGCCTGATGATATGATGGGAGCTGCGCGAACCTATTTTGCAAATTTTTAAGTCATGTTCAAACGACCTTTGATTTTAGCCTCCAAAAGCCCACGCAGGAGCCAACTTTTACGGGAGGCGGGTATTGATTTCACCGTTCAAACTTTTGATATAGATGAATCTTTTCCTCCTGAAATGCCCCCGGAAGAGGTAGCTCCATGGTTAGCTCAGCGAAAAGCACTGGCTGCAGTCCATTTGATCGAAGGGGATGAAATTATTCTTGCCGCAGATTCTGTGGTAATTCTTGACGGAAAGATCTACAATAAGCCGGATGACTATGCAGAAGCTTTTAGCATGATCCGAGCTCTTTCGGGCAGGCAACACACGGTGATTACAGGTGTTTGTCTGAGCTCTAAAGAAAAAGAAATGGTGTTTTCAGGTATCACAAAAGTGTGGTTCTCGGAACTTTCAGATGAGGAGATTGATTACTATATCCGGACCTGTGAACCTTATGATAAAGCAGGGTCCTATGGCGCTCAGGATTGGATCGGACATTGTAAAATCACCCGGATAGAAGGTACTTTTCAAAATGTTATGGGGCTTCCGGTAGACCTGGTCTATGCTGCGTTGCAAGCTTTTTGAGCTGATATTCAATCGTTTATCCTATGAAAATACTTTCTGTCAGAGCCTTGATCGAATCGGATATTCCCTTGATCATACACCATGAAGCTATTATTTACGGTTACCAACGACTTGAGTTATGACCAACGGATGCAGCGCATTTGCAGGACGCTGGTGGCTAATGGCTACGCAGTGATGCTTGTTGGCCGTTCCTTGCCCAATTCCATTCCACTGGAAATCAGCCCATTTGAGCAGAAGCGGCTTACTTGTTTTTTTAAAAAAGGCTTCCCATTCTACGCTGAATATAATCTTCGTTTGTTCGTTTTTTTATTGATCGCCCGCTACGATGCGGTTTGTTCAATCGACCTGGATACTTTGCCAGCGGGATGTTTTGCGACGCTCCTTCGAGGTAAAAAACGGGTGTTTGATGCACACGAGTATTTCACGGAAGTGCCGGAAGTCGTTCATCGCCCTTTTGTAAAATCTTTTTGGAGTGCTGTGGCGAGGGTCTGCCTGCCCTTTTATCGGCATGCCTATACAGTGGGCACTGCACTTGCACAGATTTTTGAAGCGAAATACGGACTTAAGTTTGAGGTCGTGAGAAATGTTCCTTCCTCCAGTGATCAGGAGCCCGGATCCTCATTTGAGGGCTTACCAAATTTATACCCTTATACTATTTTATATCAAGGCGCCTTAAACGAAGGTCGTGGCATTGAGACCATGCTCGAAGCGATGCAACAACTTGAAAATGTACAACTTGTATTGGCAGGAGAGGGTGATTTGTCCAACCGGTTGCGACAAAAGACAAAAGATCTGGGCTTGGAGGATCGGGTAGTTTTTCTTGGGTATGTCAGGCCGGCAGATTTGAAAAAATTGACGGCAGAGGCCTGGTTAGGACTCAATTTGTTAGAAAACCGGGGACTTTCCTATTATTATTCGCTTGCGAACAAGTTCTTCGATGGTGTTCAGGCTGCTGTTCCGATGCTAACGATGGATTTTCCTGAATACCAGGCGCTGAACAAACAACATGAAGTGGCCATATTATTAGAGGCCTTGACACCTGAATCGGTTACAAAGGCTATTCAATCTTTATTGGAAAACAAAGAAAAATACGAAAAACTGAGGGAAAACTGCCTGCTGGCCCGCAAGGAATGGAATTGGGAAAAGGAAGCGGAAATACTAAAAGCCTTGTGGCGAAAAGTGGAATTAGCGTGAAAGCCAAACTGTTTAAATAGCTTTTAGAAGACAGTTCAAGACGTATTGATGTATTCGAGTTCCGGAAAAACGTATTTTCGCCGTCGATATTTAAAAGACTTCCATCCTTACTGTTTTCAATGAAAAAATTATTCAAGTTTTCCCTTCTTGTACCCATTCTTTTTGCTTCGCAACTTGCTTTTGCACAGCTCCAAGACATCAATCTACAACTTCAAGCCACCATGAATTTTCCTGGCCAGACACTTGCCAACGTGTGTGGTTATTGGCAAAATGGTAAGGAATACGCATTGCTCGGAGCTTCTAAAGGGCTGATCATAGTCGATATTACCAATCCAGCCACCCCCCAACAGATCGTTCAAATTCCAGGACCCGACAATCTCTGGAAAGAAATTAAAGTTTACTCCCACTACGCCTATGTTACCTCAGAGGGCGGCCAGGGCGTGCAGATCGTGGACTTAGGCGGCTTGCCAAGTGCTAATTTGAGCTATCACTATTATACAGGAGATGGTGCAATTGCTGGCCAACTTAACGCTATCCATGCCTTACACATTGATGTAAAAAAAGGCTACCTCTACGCTTTTGGTGGTGACCTTTTTGGCGGCGGCGCTAAAATACTTAACCTCAACACCGATCCGTATAACCCTAAATATGTTGGGGCATTTACAGATCTTGGATATATCCACGATGGATACGCAGATAATGATACGCTGTATGCCTGCCATATCTACACTGGTACCATGTCGATCGTTGACATGGCAGATAAATCCAATCCAGTCGTACTTGGCAGTGTAGAGACACCGGGGAAATTTACCCACAATGCGTGGATGACCGGCGATCGTCAACACATGCTGACCACTGATGAGACCACGCCTTCTTTCCTGACTTCCTATGATGTGAGTGATCCTACGGATATTCAGGAACTGGATCGTATTTCACCAAACAATGGAACCGGTACTTATGTGCACAATACGCACATTGTAAATGATTATGCAGTTACGTCCTGGTACACGAGTGGTTTTTTAATTGTGGATGCTCACCGCCCTCAAAATTTGATTACGGTGGCTCAATATGATACCTATCCAGGTAATATCCTTGAATTTGAAGGTTGCTGGGGGGTATTTCCTTTTTTCCCTTCTGGTACAATCATTGCTTCTGATATTGATCCAGGCCAACTAACAGTGCTGACGCCTACCTACAAGCGCGCTTGTTACCTGGAAGGAAGTATCACCAATGCTTGTAATGGTCAGCCACTGATTGGTGCCACGGTTACAATCAATGGCAGTACAGACCCGGTTAAAACTTCTACAACAAGGGCTGACGGAAATTACAAAACCGGTCAGGTAACGCCAGGCAATTTTACAGCAACCATCAATGCGCCCGGTTTCGCCCCAAAAACAGTCAATATTTCTTTGGTTACAGGACAAGTTACTGTTTTGAATATCGTCATGGATGCAGGGCAAGTATTCTCCACCAACGGTATCGTAACTGAAGTTGGCAGTAATGCACCAATTGCCAATGTACAGGTAACCTTGAGCAGCGCGACGAATACCTTTGACCTTACGTCCAATGCACTCGGCCAATTTAGCAAGAGTTGCATTCCCGTTGGAACATATACCGCAACAGCAAGTAAGTGGGGATATCTCGTTGGTACGGTAGTAGTTTCGCCCACGGCACCGATTCTTATTCAACTTACGCCTGGTTATTATGACGATTTTGCCACCGATCTGGGATGGACCATTGCCAGTGCTGCAGACGCGGGCGACTGGGTTAGGGGAGAGCCAATCGGCACCACGAATCAAGGTAATCTGGTTAATCCTGAAGATGACGTTCTTCTTGACAACAATGACCAATGCTATATGACTGGAAATGGCGGTGGCCAGCCAGGCAGCAATGACGTAGACAATGGAAAGGTTTCACTCTTTACGCCTGTGATGAAACTTTCCGGGTTTCAGGACCCAGTGCTTACGTACTACTTTTGGTTTTATAATGCTTTGACTCAGGGTAATCCGGCTAACGATAAGTTTGATGTGGATATTTTGAATGGCAACCAAACCATCCATGTATTGACAGAAACCATGTCTCAAAGTGCCTGGCGTTATTCTGGTAAAATACACCTTAAAGACTTTTCATCTACGCTGGGTGATAATGTCCGAATCGAATTTTCAACTACCGATATAGCACCAGGTAACTGGTTGGAAGGCGCGCTCGATATTTTTAACGTGTCAGAGGCTACTGTGGATGTCCGGCCAGACTTAGATGCTTCAGCAACCATGTATGTTTCGCCCAATCCTTCGGCAGCTGGATTTGACCTTCGTTTTTCTTGGGAAAATGCGGAAGAGAATCCTATGCTGGAAGTCCGAAACCTCTTGGGGCAGGTCGTATTCTCCGAAAAACTTTCGACTAAAACCGGCCTTACTTCATTTGGACAAGAATGGAATTCCGGCGTTTATTTTGCCAGTTTGCGTTGCGATGGTCATTCAAGCGCGGCGGTTAAACTGGTAAAACAGTAAGCTTTAGGTTCAAAAAAACTTTCGGATGTTTTCAATGGGATTGTTCAGAAATCTGTGTCAAAGCTTGGCACATATTTCTGAACAATCCCTTTTCAATCCTTCAGGATTTTTATGGTCCATTGATGCCCTTCTCCATTTAATTGTAAAAGGTACCAACCAGCTGGCAGATTGCTGGAAAACAACAGCGATTCTGATTGCCGGCCGGTTTCAAATTGTTTCGCACGAAAGAAAGTCTGTACCTGCTGGCCATGTACATCGCTTAGGCTTAGGGTAAATACCCCGGGTTGAGTAATCCCAAACTCAAATATAGCAGTTTGATGCACTGGATTGGGGGAAATAAAGGCCGTATTAGATGCTGAAGGGTCCAATAAACCTACATCAAGCCCGGAAATATATCTAGCTACCGCAAACGCCGTGTGCCCATTAGAATACGAATAACCGGCCTGCAGCAACTTCCCATCCAACTGAATAGCCATAGGAAAACCGTAGTCATAGCCATTGCTAAAATCTGTGGTTACAAGTCCGTTGAGGCCGAAATTAGGGTCAATTGTACCATCAGACAAGTATCGCGCCATGGCAAAATCGGGCAGCGAACCATTGTAGGCATATCCACCGACCAATATCTTTCCATCCGACTGCAATAATACGGCATTAGCATAATCGTCAGAACCAGCAAAATCTGTCAGGACATGCCCTTGATTCGCAAAATTCGGGTCTAAGGTTCCATTCGGCAAATATCGAAGCAGTGCAAAGTCGCGGGTAGCTCCGGTAATTCCAACTACCAACATTTTGCCGTCATCTTGTATGGTGATGGCATTACCGCTATCAGCATCGCTCCCAAGATCGGTGACAATATGTCCCGAAATACCAAATGTAACATCTGCAGCACCGCTGGGCAGAAACCTTGCCAGTGCAATGTCATCCGACATGCCAAATTTTGCAGCCCCGGCAAGCATGATCTTGCCGTCACTTAGCAAAGCCATCGCATAAGCATTGGTGAAAATGGTGCCAATGGCAAGGGTATTCTTGCCGTCCCCACTAAAGGTTGCATCTGGCGTTCCATTGGGTTTTACTCTTGCTATTGCCATGAGCGAATTATTTCCATTAGTGGAGGTTCCGGCAATCAGGATATGCTCATCGGGCTGTAGTATAACTGCCCGCGCTATATCGTCGCCAATACCAAATGAAATTGTTTGGATACCATCGCCAGAAAAGGTGGAGTCAAGTGAGCCATTCGGAAGGAAGCGCAAAAGCGTAAAGTCCTTTGAGCCGTTGCTGGCTGAGGATGCGCCACCGGCGAGTAGAATCTTGCCGTCAGGTTGCAATGCAATTGCATAACACACGGCGTCGCTACCAACTAACATTTGAACCAATCCGTCTGTTCCAAAAGCAGAATCCGGGGTGCCGTTGGGCATCAGTCGGGCCAACTCAAATACATTAGCGCTGCCGGAAAGCGCATACCCTGCTATCAATATTTTTTGATCGGGTTGGAGAGCGATCCCGTAGGCTTTATTTAATAATGGCTGAGGAATAAAAGTAGTAGTCCCATTGCTGCCAAAGTCAGTATCGATGGATCCGGCCTGGGCAAAAGACAAGGTTGAAAAGGAAAGAAAACCAACGATTGAAAGAAAGAATTTTGACATATTAGCATAATTCAAAGTTTACCGCTTTCGAAGTACCACACCTTTCCCAATACTTCTGTTCGTCCAACCAAACAACATATTGTCCAGCCAAAGCAAAGAGTCGGTGAAAAACACCAGCCATGGTTCTTTTGTGGAGACTGGACGGATGGTTACTCCTCCTTTGGTGTCTGTTGTTATGTTTCTGGCATTTTTTTTGAAAATACTTTGGACGATTCCAGTCCAATAGACTTCCAAAATACCAACTAAATGACGACTAAGTCCTTGAAATTCAACAATTTCAAAACCGGCATCCACGGCCCATTTTTTAAAATCTGCTGAACCGATCAGGTAATCATGACCGAACGCGTATGCACCCTGAGAGATAAGATTTTCTTTATCAGCGGGCTTTCGAAACCATTGCCAGACCCGATTTACCGGATCATAGGAGATAGGGAACTCACGACTTGGGAAAGTCATGATGGCATACCCTCCTGGTCGAATTACCCGAGCCATTTCCTGTACCATTTTTTCAGGCTGGCCTACATGTTCAATTACTTCACAGGAAACAAGGAGGTCAAATGAGTTTTCGGCATAGGATAGATCCAGGGCATTGTTTAGTTCATACTGAAGGTTTGCTACACTTGAGTTAAGGATACGCGCATGCGCGAGATCTTCTTCATTCACGTCACAACCGATCAAATGAGCACAATGGCTGGCAACCATGCGGTCATAATCGCCTTCTCCGGTACCCAGATTTAACGCATCTCCGACAGTTTGAGGGTCATTGGGGGCATATTTTTCTAACCGGTCTTTGACAAACTTGTAACGGTTTCGAAAAGTTGGGAATAGAAATTTGAAATTCATGTAAATGAGTTTTCAGAAGTGATACTTTTCAGAAAAGAACACCTTCTATTTAGCACAAGGCCAGACATAATCAGAAAGCGGCCAGGTTTTACTTTGATATGAAAAATGCCACCATTCTGTCCGGATTCCTTTGAATCCTACGGATTCCATAGTATTTTGTAATAGTAGTCTGTTGGCAAGCACTATTGCCGGAAGCTTGGTGTTGTCGGTATGAGCTTCCGGTCCAAAGAAATCATAAGGTGTTCCCATATCGAGTTCCTTGCCATTTGCATTTACGATTGTCAGATCAACAGCGGCACCTCTTGAATGCATGGAACCCTTGGCGGGCGGGGTTACATAGTCAGGGTTTGGAACCTTGTCCCACAAACGTTGCTGGTAGGGCTTTGGACGGTAGCAATCAAACATTTTCAATCCAAGTCCCTTCTTATTCAAAGCTTTATGCGCAGTAACAATGGCCTCTGCAGCCTCTGGGCGCAGTAAACAATTTGGACAATCATAGATTTTTGTCTTTGTAAAATTGTCAGTTGTTGCATACTTGATATCCAAGCGAATGCTTGGGTCCAGTTTGGCAAGCTCCGTAAAATCTATCCCACTTCTATTGGTGGAGGTATTTACTTGATTTGCTGTTTTGGACGATGTTGGTGCCGTTGTTTCTGCCTGATCCATCATCTTTTCTGACGGAGCAGAGGCCTGACCATTGCTGGTCTCAGATAGGGTAGGAGCCAGTTCTTTGGGTGCTTCTTCTGTTTTTTTTTCAGTATGATTACTACTACAAGCTATCAGAAATAGCAACATTAAGTGGGTGAAAAGGCGCGTCATTTTGAATTATTTTTGGCAAAATTACTTTTTGCACTCAACTCCAGTCAACGAAAGTGTGATGTTTGCGTTTAATTACCTTTTACTACTTTTAATGCAAAGGGTTTAATGGAGCGAAGTTCATCCAAATCTTTCAAAACCAGTAGCCACAAAATAGTAGTTCTTCCGTTCGTAAAATTGCTTTGCAAATTCTTCTGCGCCAAGACAGGGGCCTGAAGATAGAAAATTTTCAAGCAAAAATATTCGCAATCCACAATCATTAAACAGGGCAAAAACTTGGGCCGGAGTAGAGCCGTACACATCAGAAGCGCCAAGGCCGTGTTCAAAAATAACAGTTGGTTTACAACGAATTAAGGTTTTTCGTGCACCCTCCAGTACCATTAGTTCTCCACCTTCAACGTCTATTTTTAGTACATCCAACTGCAAATCTGCAGGCCAGATCTCATCCAGCTTTTCTGTACGGACCGTTATCTGGGTGTCCTCCTCATTGGGACGGTCATAGGTACGCTTGAGCAAGCCACTATAGGAGGGGTTTGTGAGGACATAATTAAAACTAGAGGTACCTTGCATATTTGACAATGCAACATCAAAAAAGTGACAATTGGTAAGGCCGGCATATTTTTCTTTCAAATTTTGGAATAAGAAAGGAATTGGCTCGAAGCCAAAATGTTGGCCTTTGGGTGCGGCAGCCAGAAACAGATCTAATATTTCACCTTTGTGGCAACCAACGTCTGCACAATTACTTGCAGGGCTGCAAACCTTGCTTATGACTCGTTCTGTGAGGCGGTCATAGCGTAGATTTTTTGTAAAAGCAAAAGGTAGTGCTTTGAGTATTTTTTTTAAAAAGTCCTTCAAAAGGGAAAAATTTCAAGAGAAATAGTCGGATATCGGCTGCAATATAGCACCTCGCCCATCTATGAGTGAAAATAAAAAAGCCTTCGGAACAATACACCCCGGCCCCTGGCTTGTAGCGAAAAGACCCGTTAATACTATGGTATTACAGCATGTTTTATTTGGCGGATTCCTTCGCCCAGGTATCCTTAAGGGTAACGGTGCGATTGAATACCATTTTATCAGCACTAGAATCAGGATCTACACAGAAATATCCAAGTCTTGTGAATTGAAAGCGATCACCAAGTTCAGCCTGCATCAAGGCAGGTTCAACGAGTGCATTTTCAATCACTTGCAAAGAGTTTGGATTGATAGTGGCTATAAAATCTTCCTCCCTGGCAGGATCTTCTACCTGGAAAAGCCGATCATAAAGTCGCACCTCCGCAATCATCGCATCACTGGCCGAAAGCCAATGGATAACGCCTTTGGGTTTAAGCCCTGAAGTATCCTGACCAGAGCGGCTTTCAGGGATGTAGGTGCAATGGAGCTCTGTAATATTGCCAGCGTCATCTTTCATTACTTCCTCACAGCGAATGATATAGGCCGATTTTAGCCGCACGATACCTCCTGGCGAAAGGCGGTTATATTTAGGCGGTGGCGTCTCCATAAAATCATCTTGCTCTATCCATAGCTCGCGTCCAAAAGACAAGGGCCTAAGGCCGGTTTCTGGCGCCTCAGGATTATTTTCAGTTTCAAGATGATCAATTTGTGCTTCCGGATAATTGGTAATCACCACTTTAAGCGGGTGAAGCACTGCGAAGCGGCGCAAAGAACTTTTATTCAGATCCTCCCGGATACAAAACTCAAGCAGTGACATATCTGCTACCATTTCACGTTTTCCCAATCCAATCCGATCACAAAACTCACGGATACTTGCCGGAGTATAACCCCTGCGACGGAATCCGGAAATAGTCGGCATCCTCGGATCATCCCAGCTCCGCACAATATTGTCCTCTACAAGCTGCCTTAATTTCCGTTTACTAGTAATGGCATAAGAGACATTGCGGCGGGCAAATTCATATTGATGCGATGGAAAGATACCAAGTTGGGCAATGCACCAATCATATAGTTCGCGGTGTGGTGCAAATTCCAGGGTACAGATGGAGTGGGTAATGTTTTCAAGACTGTCGCTTTGGCCATGGGCCCAATCATACATAGGATAAATACACCAGGTGTTTCCCGTGCGGTGATGATGCGCATGTTTGATCCGGTAGAGTAGGGGATCGCGCATGATCATATTCGGCGAGTTCATATCGATCTTGGCCCGAAGGGTGCAATGCCCGTCAGGAAATTCCCCCGCCCTCATTTTTTCAAACAGCGCCAGGTTTTCTTCAGGAGTAGTATCCCGATAAGGACTGTTTTTACCAGGCTCTGTTGGGGTCCCTTTCAAGGTAGCCATTTCTTGAGAGGTAGAGAAGTCAACGTATGCTTTTCCATTCTGAATCAGCACTTTAGCCCACTCGAACAATTGCACAAAATAATCAGATGCATAGACAATCTGTGCGGGCTCGAAGCCCAGCCACCGAACATCTGAAATGATACTATCGACATATTCAGTTTCCTCTGTGGTGGGATTGGTGTCGTCGAAGCGGAGATTGGTCGCACCACCAAATTTGACACCCAGGCCAAAATTGAGGCAAATGGAGGTTGCGTGCCCAATATGAAGGTAACCGTTTGGCTCCGGCGGGAAGCGCGTTAGTATATGCTTGTATTTACCTGAAGCGAGATCGGCTTCGATGATCTCTTCGAGGAAATTGAGGGATTCGTTGCTATTGGTACTCATGTGTTTTAATTCCGTTGAAAGGTTAAAAAGGGATTACATTCGCTCTGGCATCTCCACGCCCAGGAGTCCCATACTTGATTTAAGTACCTGTCCCACCGCACGGCTTAGTGTAAGCCGGAAGGCGCGGGCCTCAGGAGTCTCTGCGCTAAATACTGAAAGGTCATGCCAGAACCGGTGGTATTTCTTGGCAAGATCGTAGCTAAAGTTAGCCACTAATGACGGGTCATATTCTTCAGCAGCTTTTTGAACTACGCTGGAATAGTCCAGTAAGGCTACCAATAATTCTTTCTCTTGTGGTTGAATGTTGGCATATTGTGTAGCAATTGAGCAGTCAATACCTTCTTTTTCTATCCGTTGCATGAGTCCGTTGATACGAACATAGCTATATTGAATATAGGGTCCAGTTTGTCCTTGCAGATCCACGGATTCCTCAGGATTAAAAACCATCTTTTTCTTTGCGTGCACCTTAATGATGAAAAACTTGAGTGCGCCCATACCCACGCGTCGGAAGTTTTCTTGTTTTTCTTCAGCAGATAAGGTCTCGGCTTCTCCGCGATCTTTAGATTGCTCAGTTGCGATCCGGATCACCTCTTCAATCAGGTCATCAGCATCTACAACCGTGCCTTCCCGGGTTTTCATGCGGCCACCTTTTGGCAGCTCTACTAAGCCGTAGGAAAGATGGTGAAGCCCTGCTGCATAAGGCTCACCAAGCCGCTTGAGGGTCTCAAAAAGAACCTGAAAATGATAATTCTGTTCGTCGGCTACCACATACACATATCGGTCACATTTCAACTCATGGTGCCGCATCCGGGCTGTACCCAGATCCTGGGTTATATATACCGAAGTGCCATCTGCACGCAACACTACTTTTTGATCATGCCCGGCATCGGTTAGGTCTACCCACACCGATCCATCGTCTTTTTTGAAGAAAACACTTTTCGACAGTCCGTCTTCCACGATGTCTTTGCCCAAAAGGTAGGTGTCACTTTCATAATACAACTTATCAAACGAAACGCCGAGGTCGCCATAGGTCTTTTCAAAGCCGGCATATACCCAGCCATTCATTTTTTTCCAAAGTGCAAGGATCTCAGGATCATGTGCTTCCCATTTTAGGAGCATATCACGCACTTCGGCACCTAGTTTAGAATAATCGTTGAACCACTTGTTTTTAAAATCCTTGAAAAATGTGGTCTCGTCCTGATCAGGCTTGTGTTTGCTTTGAAAAACAGACGTTGCTTCTTCAGTTTCTTGCCAGGCTTCGTATTCGACTTTGGATTTTTGCTCGAATAAAACATACCAATCCCCTACAAAATGATCTGATTTGATGCCGGTAGATTCGGGTGTTTTGCCTTCGCCAAATTTTAGCCAGGCTAACATGCTTTTGCATATCGCTACGCCACGGTCATTGATAATTTGTGTCTTAACTACTTCATAGCCAACAGCTTCTAAAATACTTGAACAGGAGGATCCGAGTAAAATATTGCGAATATGTCCAAGATGCAGCGGTTTATTGGTATTAGGTGAAGAGTACTCCACCATTACTTTTTTGCCGTTTTTGGGCAATCGACCAAAGGACGGATCAGCAACTACGGATTGCAGAAGACCTTGCCAGTAAGTATCGCTGATCTCAAGGTTTAGGAAGCCCTTGACTACATTGAATGACTTGATCTCTGAAATATATTCAGTCAAATGGGCTCCAATTTCAGCCGCAGCTGCGTCCGGTGATTTTTTAGCCACCTTGACAAACGGAAAGATCACAATCGAGTAATCACCCGTAAAATCAGGTGGGGTAGGGTTCACCAGTACCTTACTGGATTCAGTGGAGTCGCCGTAAAGTTGTTCTACAGCCTGTGATACAGCGTTTTGGAGTGTGGTGACAATGTTCATAGTTGAAAAAGAGGCGCAAAAGTAGGACTTTGCGTCCGTGCTTAGGTCATGGTAAATGGATTGATTGCCGATTTTACGATGTTATTTTCCAAATCGAGAGCCTTGCCATCTTTTTCTTGACAACTTGACCACTAAAACTTACTTGATAAGGATACTGATTTGGCAGGCGATTCATCTCAAAATGCCCCTGATCAGTAAAGACCCCGTAATAGCATTGTATGGCTCTAAAGGTTTGACAGTAGTATGGGATTAAAAAACGCCCCGACAGCGAATCACTGACGGGGCGTTTTGGCTCTTATAGATGGACGCAAAAGATCAATTTTCCAATGCTGCCGCGCCGCTCACGATTTCGCCGAGCTCCGTTGTAATGGCTTCCTGTCGCTTCTTGTTGTAGAATATTTTGAGCGATTTGAGTAATTCTTCAGCATTTTCTGTCGCTTTACCCATGGCTGTCATTCGAGATCCATGTTCTGAAGCCTGCGTATCCAGCACGCATTTGTGAAAAGCAAGTTGAAGAATGCTGGGGACTAATGTTTCCAACAACTCGTGTTCATTCGGCTCAAAAATATAGTCTGATTTTTTTGCTTTGGTACCTGCCGGAACTTCCGTTTTAGGGACTGGCAACCATTGTTCAGCTGTTGGGAATACCGTTGCAGCATTTTTAAAGCGGCTGTACACGATTTCTACGGCATCATATTTACCCATGCTAAATTCATCCATTCTCCCTCGAGCTACAGCGCTCACGTTTTCGTAAGCCACGTTTTCGTAAACCGGAATAAAGTCCGTAATGAAGGTAACATCCCGGAAACGACGGCGGAAATAATCAAACCCCTTTTTACCAATGAAAAGCATGGAAACATTGCCATTACTGCGCTGCCGACCATATTTTTCTGTGATAAGTGCAGTAGCTTCTTTGCAAATATTGGTATTGAACGCTCCGCAAAGTCCCCGATTTGAGGTCACTACAACCACCAGTACGTTTTTTACGTCGCGGGCTTTTCCAAAGCTGGTATCGCCACCGCCATCAAGATTAGAAAGTATGTTCGAAAGCATACGATTCAAGCGGTTGGCATAAGGGCGCACCTGCATGATGGCATTTTGTGCCTTCCGCAACTTTGCCGCCGATACCATTTTCATGGCTTTCGTGATCTGCTGCGTATTGTTAACCGACTTGATCCGTTCGCGTACTTCTTTTAAACCGCCAGCCATATTCTAAATGTGGTCAATGTGATGAATGTGGTCAATATGTTTAATCTGGTCAATGTGTTTAATGTGGTCAATATGTTGAGTAAAACACATTGACCACATTAAACACATTGACCAGATTATTTTAATATCCGCCTGCCAAGTCAGCTGCTAAAGCTTTCATTTTAGTCAGACTGGCTTCTTCGAGTTTGCCTTTACGGAACTCCTCCAGTACATCTGGAAGTTTGCTTTCCATTCGCTCGAGGAATAATTGTTCAAATTCCTGAACTTTTTCGAGCGGCACATCACGAAGGAGGTTATTGGTTCCTAGGTAAATGATTGCAACCTGCTTTTCTACAGAAACCGGGCTGTATTGTGGTTGCTTCAGAATTTCCACGTTACGTGCACCCTTTGCCAAAACGGCTTGAGTGGTTACGTCAAGATCAGATCCGAACTTTGAGAACGCTTCCAGTTCGCGGTATTGCGCCTGGTCAAGTTTCAAAGTACCGGCAATCTTTTTCATGGACTTGATCTGGGCGTTACCACCTACACGGCTTACCGAGATACCTACGTTGATCGCCGGACGAACACCTGCGTTAAACAGGTTGGATTCCAAAAAGATTTGTCCGTCTGTGATCGAAATTACATTCGTTGGAATGTAGGCAGATACGTCACCAGCTTGTGTTTCAATGATCGGCAATGCGGTGAGTGAACCACCACCTTTTACCAACCCGGCTTTCACCAGACTTGGAGGCAGGTCGTTCATATCTTTTACGACATCTGCGCTGGCGATAACTTTTGCAGCACGCTCGAGCAAGCGGCTGTGCAGGTAGAATACGTCGCCAGGGTAAGCCTCACGGCCTGGAGGACGACGAAGCAACAGTGATACCTCACGGTATGCTACGGCCTGTTTGGAAAGATCATCATAAATGATGAGCGCTGGACGACCAGTATCACGGAAAAACTCACCAATGCAAGCACCTGCGAAAGGAGCGTAGAACTGCAATGGAGCCGGATCGGAAGCCGATGCGCAAACGATACAGGTGTATGCCATTGCACCATATTCTTCGAGTGTGTGTGCTACGGTAGCTACTGTCGAAGCTTTTTGGCCACAGGCAACATAGATACAGAAAACGGGCTCACCACGATCATAAAATTCTTTCTGATTGATGATGGTGTCGATTGCGATAGCTGTTTTACCAGTCTGGCGGTCACCAATGATCAATTCACGTTGGCCACGACCGATCGGAATCATCGCGTCAATGGCTTTTACGCCAGTTTGAAGCGGCTCATTTACAGGCTGACGGTAGATTACACCGGGAGCTTTGCGCTCCAGGGGCATATCGTACTTGGCACCTGTGATCGGGCCTTTTCCATCAATAGGCTGTCCTAGCGGATTAACAACACGACCCAAGAAACCTTCACCAACTTCGATGGAAGCAATCTGGCCGGTACGTTTTACCGAAGAACCTTCGCGTATACCTTGTGGAGAACCCATGAGTACAACACCAACGTTGTCTTCTTCCAGGTTAAGCACGATGGCGCGAGTGCCATTTTCAAATTCGACCAATTCACCGGACTGAGCGCGGTTCAGGCCGTAAACACGGGCGATACCGTCGCCCACTTGAAGCACACTGCCTACTTCTTCGAGGTTAGTTTCGGCCCCGAAGCCAGACAATTGCTGTTTCAATATCGCGGAGATTTCTTCCGGTCTTACGTCTGCCATGATTCTTATTGGATAATGAATTAATTTGATAATTAGATCATTTGATAGTTTGGGAATTTGACAATTATCCCATTATCAAATTTAATATTCCTTGATGTACAGATTTTTCGTGAACTCCGATTTCAGTTCGGCCAATTTGTTGGCGACAGAGGCATCGTAGCGTTTATTGTCAAATTCTAGGACAAAACCACCAACCAGGTCTGGATCAATGCTACTTTGTATCTCCAGGTTGGAATTGGTGATGCCGCTTTTAAGCAAGCGGGCTTTTAGATCATTCAAAACTTCTTCACTCAGCGGCGCTGCGGAGATGACCTTTACAGAGGTAATCTTTTGAAGTGTTTTGTACTGAGCCACAAATTCAGCTGCAATTTCCAGAAGATATCCTTCCCTGCCTTTGTTCACAAGCAAATTGAGGTAAGCCATGGTAAGGCCATCCATATTGCTGCTAAAAAGGGCAGTCAATGCAGCGTTTTTTCGGTCTGCGCTGATGATTGGACTTTTCAGCATAAGCTGCAAATCACGGTTTGTGGCAGCCCTGGCCAGCGATTGTACATCGGCGCTTACTTGTGCAAGTTTGTCTTGCTCCACAGCAAGTTCGATCAACGACTTAGCGTAGCGGGTAGCGATACGAGTAACACTCATAAACTTAGTTCAGATTGATTGATTCAGCCAACGATTTTGCGTAGGCCTCTTGCTCAGGTTTATTCGCGAGTTCCCGACGAAGCAACTTCTCGGCAATCTCGACAGCCATTTGACCTGACTGATTTTTCAAAGAAACCAAAGCAGCTTGCTTTTGGTTTTCAATATCTTGTATGGCACTTTCCACTTTGCGCTTGTACTCAGCACCTGCGCGATCCTTGGCTTCGGAAATGATTTCTTCTTTCGCCTCCTTGGCTTCTTTCAGAATAGCCGAGCGCTCTTCCCGTGCTTGTGCCAGAAGCTTTTCGTTTTCTGATATAAGTTGAGACATCTCTTCTCTGGCCCGTTTTGCTTCGTCCAGTGAATTTTGAATGTCTAATTCGCGCTGTTTGAGGGCATTACCGATGGGCTTGAAAGCAAATTTGCTCATCAAGAACCAAAATAATCCAAAAATGATCGTCGTCCAAATGAGCAAGCCTGGTTCGGGCTTGATGACGGAAAAGTCTGCTAGAAAAACCATATTTAAATGTGGTCAATTTTATGAATGTGGTCAATGTGTTTAATGCGCTCAATGTAATAAATGTGCTCAAATTAACCACATTAACCACATAGACCACATTAAATTATCCGGGCCATTGCGTCGCCAACCGCTTCGCGCTGGCCCGGATGAGCGTACTTTTAGCCTGCCGCTTTCACGAAGAAAGACAACACCATCGCTACCAGAGCCGCGCCCTCTACGAGAGCGGCGGTCAGGATCATGTTTGCGCGGATGTCACCAACTGCTTCTGGCTGACGGGCAATGCCTTCAACGGCTTTACCACCAATCGTTCCTACACCGATACCGGCGCCGATAGCGGCTAAACCTGCTCCAATTGCTGCGTAACTCATTTTGAAAATGTAATAATTAGTGAATTAGATAATTTGATTTTGGAGTTGATTTCTTGGTATGGTCAACTTTAATGATGGTCGCCATGTGGCTCTTCCAATGCCATTCCAATGTAAGTGGCCGACAGCATGACAAAAATAAACGCCTGGAGGAAAGCCACCAAAAGTTCAAGGGTCATCATGAAAAGCGACAATGGAATGGCAGCAGCAGCTCCTGCTATAGAACCGCCAACGCTGGTACCTGCTTTGCCAAAAATAAAGATTAAGCCAACAAAACACATGATCACAATGTGACCAGCAGTTATGTTTGCAAAAAGACGGAGCAGCAAGGTGAAAGGCTTGAGGAAAAGGCCCAGTATTTCTACAGGCGTTAGAATTAGAATTTTGAGGACTGCAGGAACGCCTGGCATCCACAACGTGTGTTCCCAAAAATATTTTTTGGTACTAGCAAGCATGAGAATGAATGTCAGTAAAGCCAGTACAATGGTGACCGAAATATTGCCAGTCACATTGGCACTTCCTGGAAAGAACGGTATTTGTCCGATCAGATTAAGTCCGAGTATGAAAAAGAACGCCGACATGAGGTAAGGCATATATTTTTCGTACTTAGGCCCTATGCCTGGGCGCGCTACATCATCACGGATGAAGGTGTAAAAAGGCTCAATGAAATTCTGCAAACCTTTTGGAGCGTAGCCATGGGTACGGGTTGCCGAATTGGCCGCACGACGGAACACGAAGAAAAGCAGCAAACAAGTCAGCAGCATCGTGAACACATTGCGTGTAATGGAGTAATCATAAAAACTGGTCACACCACCGCCCATCAGGCCACCATCGAAAGTAGTTTTTTTATCTAATTCGTAGCATTTGCCATCTACTGATACATAATAGACGTCTTTGTCTTTCCCGTTTACGACCTTAGTATCGTGAGTAGGCTCACTCACCATTACTTCACCTTTTGGAAAGGTTGGGTCTTGCACACGTTGTATGCTGCCATGTACGAGTACATAACCATCCTTTGCTACTTCTCCATTACCGTGGTGTCCGGGATGAAATGCAGACGTCATCGTAAGGGTCCAGCCCTGGGAAGGAGCGTAAAGGAAGCATGGAAGTGGAATATAAATATCGCCAACTACATGAATCGCGTTTGCATCAGCGATGTGATGAACTGCCGTTTCACCGGCATTAAATTCACCTTCTTTTTCCTCCATAGAGTGTCCGCAACCATGAGAATCCCCTTCTGGAGATTCAGAAATGGTGCCAGTTTCAGCACTTGAGGTCTTGTCGTGATTTTCTGTGGCCTGTTCTGGCTGCTGCTGGTCTTCATGTTGTGCAAACGTTACAACACCTAAACCAGTGAAAATCAATGCGATCCAATATTTGCGAATGCCTGTCATATCTATATTTTCAGAACGACTTGTTCAAAATCGGCGGCAAAAGTACAATGCCCTTTTCTGATAAAAAAACCAAGTCAAAGTATTTTTACAAAAAAAAATAGCGCGGTAGGGGTATTTGGGGTGGGGGTTCGGAATTTAATTTGGAAAGGGACCTAAAACTTACCGTTTTGAAAAATTTGAAAAGTCGCCCAGGTCCAAGGCATATTTCGAGCCCTCATACCTGCTTGAGTTTCCAATCATCGAGCTGTCCAACACTGCGTTCTTGATATGGGCATAATTTTGAACGATGCTGTTACTTATAACGGTACCCTCTACCATAGAGTGATTTCCCACACTGACATGCGGTCCAATCACGCTATTGCGGATGATAGCGTTCTCGCCAATAAAACAAGGGTGAACAATGACGCTGTTTTCTATAACGGCCGTTTCTGAAAGCAAATGTTCTGCTCGGTGAAACTCTAACATTCTGGCATTGGAATGCAGGATGTTTTCCTTGTTGCCACAATCAAGCCATTCCTCAATTTCGGCGGTACGAAACTTAGTTCCGTTATTTTTTAGCCTTTCCAGCGCGGTTGTAAGCTGGTATTCGTTCTTTTCTCTTATATCGTTCGTAATGATATACTGGAGCGCATCCCGAAGTTTTTCTCCTTCCTTAAAATAATAAATCCCAACAATGGCGAGGTCGGAGACGAATTCTGTCGGTTTTTCAACCATTTCACTGATAAAGCCATCTTTGTCCAGTTTTATTACGCCAAAAGACGAGGGGTCGTCCACTTTTTGGGTCCAGATTACGCCATCCTCCAGGTCATTGAAACTAAAATCAGCCTTGAAAAGGGTATCGGCAAACGCTACGATACACTTTCCTTCCAGGCTTTCTGCAGCACAAGCGATTGCATGGCCAACGCCGAGGGCTTTGTCCTGCTGGTAAAGCCGGGCGCGGGCACCAAGTTTTTCGGCAATACTAATCAGTTCCATTTCTACCTCTGCGCCAAAATCTCCCACAATATAAGCAATTTCCTCAATCGTGCCGGGATATGAAGTTGCCAGATCTTCTACCAATCGTTGGATGATAGGTTTGCCTGCTACCGGGATGAGCGGTTTTGGTACGGTAAGGGTATGCGGTCTTAATCTTGTGCCGCGACCGGCCATAGGGATAATGATCTTCATGTCAATTATTTGAACTGTTTATTTTCCGGTGCTACCAAAGCCACCGGTTCCCCGATCAGAATCAAGCAGTTGTTCGACAGCTTGCCATTCAACACGCTCATGGCGGGCGACGACCATTTGAGCAATACGCTCTCCAGGTTCAATCGTTTGGGCCTGGTTGGAGAGGTTGACTACAATACATTTGATCTCGCCGCGATAGTCCGAATCTATTGTTCCGGGCGAATTGAGCATTGTAAGTCCCCGTTTTGCAGCAATACCACTCCGGGGGCGGATCTGGGCTTCAAAACCAGTTGGAAGTTCGATGAAAAGTCCTGTAGGGACCACGGTTCGTTCCAGTGGCTCGAGGGTAACTGATACAGCCAAATGAGCCCGAAGGTCCATACCAGCACTACCTAAGGTTTCATATTGGGGGAGGGGATAGGGCGATTGGTTGATGATTTTAACTGTCAAAGTTGGATTCGTTAATTTAGCGCAAAAGTAGCAGAAGGTTCCGAACGAGTATTTTCTAATCTACGATAGTTTAAAAGGAAAAACAGAATCCGTCAGATTTCGACCATTTGACAATTATCACAACCCATTCTATATTCCCTGCGTACTTTTGTTCCAAGAAAATCGAATTTAAGTTTTCCGTTAAAGGTTAAATGTGTTGAGCCAGCCAACAAATAGTTGCATCAAGGCATTGTTAAACTTTAAACATCATATTGCTAATTTATCCAAAGTTTCCATTGCTTCATGAAAGCACTCTTTATCCTTCCATTCACCGTATTTATTTTCTTTTTTGCTGCAGCACAAGCCCCTATTAATGATAATTGTGCTGGAATCATCGACTTGGGAGAAGTTCCGTATTGTTCCCAACCTGCCCAGTTCACAAACCTGAATGCTACCGCCAGCATCATCGATGCGACAGCCAATGTGCCGGCCTGTTGGAATAATCTTGGCGACCGCGATGTGTGGTTTCAATTCAGCCTGCCGGCGAATGGAAGTATCGTTGATGTTAGCATCGATGTTTTGGGCAATATAGCAGGGAATGGCACCCTTAAATTGCCGCAACTAGCCGTGTACAGAGGAGATTGCGAATTTGGTGGATTGGCTGAATTGTCCTGTGTCACTGCGCCGATCAATGTCAATGAGGTTCATCTCAATCTTTTTGGACTAACTCCCGGCGTGCCTTATTTTCTGCGTATCAACGACTACTCTGCTTCTGCGAGCCCTAATTCCGGAACATTTAAATTATGTGTAGCACCCTATGTGCCAGACCTTAACCTGGGGGATGCTCCGGGTTCTTCCAGTTGCAGCGGAACACTTTGGGATTCTGGTGGTCCGGACGGAGATTATCACAATAACGAGCAAGCAACGTTCGTGATCTGCCCCACGGAATTTCACCAATGTATCCTCCTGAACTTTGTCTCGTTTGCCACGGAAGTCACTTATGACCAAATTAGTGTGTTTGAAGGAGATGACATCGGTGGAAATTTGATCCAGACCATTGACGGGTCTGGATCAAATTTCCAACTCCAGCTATCTTCTGACTGTGCGACGATACAATTTATTTCCGATGGAAATGTTGTGGATCAGGGGTTTCAGATCACCTGGCAATGCTCTCCGGATGTTTGTGATGCACCGCCGCCAACCTTACCTTCCAATGCAACTTGCGACCATGCGTTGAACATCAATGGTTGTGGAAGTGGTCCCCAATTCATGCCACTTTCCCCTGGAACAGGCGAGTCTGATTTTATTCAGATCGGGGTAAATCAAGGGTGCTTTCTTTCCCCTAGCGACCAGTTCAATTTTTCATTTTTCTATTTCCAGGCACAAGCGAATGGGAAATTCGGCTTTGCCGTTCAATCAGCTAACCCGAATGAGGCCACCGACATAGACTTGAATGTTTGGGGCCCGATTAACAGTGTGGCTGACATCTGCGATTTTGTAAGCCATAACCAGCCCATTCGTTCTTCCTGGGATGAAGGCTCGGATCTTACTGGCCTGGCAGATATACATCCGGTATTCGGAAACCCAGTGAATGACAATTTTGATTGTGGAAGCACAGCTACACCAGGTACGGATCCACCCTTAGGAATTGCGGATGATTTTGTCAGCCGAATCGATGTGGTAACAGGTCAGATCTATGTTATTATGTTGGACGATTATGAAGGAAACATTGAAAACAATGGGATTGCCATTGATTTTTCAGGTACATCTACTGGGGTGCTGGGACCAATTTCGACGCCTATTTCGGTTAGTGGGGATGCTTATTCCTGTAATGGGGCACCCGTACAACTTCAGATTACCGGGGGGCTTGCTTACGCTTGGTCGCCCTCCACAGGACTATCCTGTAATACCTGCCCAAACCCTTTTGCCAACCCCTCTCAGACCATCACCTATGAGGTTAAGGTGGTAGATGTATGTCAAAGTGAGACAGAAACAGTTGAAGTTACGACCGGCATTTCTTTAAACGTTCAAAATGACACGGCCATTTGCAATGGCCAGAGTGTGACGCTTGGAACCACGATTCCTGAAGCCGGTGTAACCTATACCTGGACACCGAACGATGGGTCACTTTCTGATCCCAATACCGCCAATCCAAAGGCGACGCCCATTCATACTACTACGTATTCGCTGACGGCTACCAACGGCATTTGTTCTACGACCCAAATTGTGACGGTAGCAGTTGTAAATCTGGAGTTGACCCTTAATGTTCAGGATACTGCTCTTTGTAAAGGTCAGTCCTTTGAGATTTCAGCCGCCACAACTCCTCCTGGCATTGCTATTGGTTGGGCACCACTTACCCAGCTGCAGTTGCAGCCAGATAATATGAGCGCGATTGCATCACCCACAAAAAGTATCATTTATACCCTTACAGCAACATTGCCGGGTTGTATTCGAAAGGAAACTGTGATGGTCAAGGTGGATAGCCTGCCCACTAACTTATCCATATATCCTGCAGATACCCTCGTCTGTAAAGGGCAGCCGGTTTTGCTTGTTTCACCCTCTTATTCGAGTACACAGTTTCCTAACCTGCAGTTTGTATGGCAAACTGTAGGAGGTCAGATTTTACCAGAAGACCAGTATTTTTATTTGGCAAACCCAACGGAAGCTACTTTTTTTCAAAGAATAACGACCAATGGAGCCTGTATTGAAAACAGTTCAGCAATCATTCAGGTGTTTTCGGTGCCAGTACTGACCATAAATTCTAGTAATCCAAAACTTTGCCTGGGAGAAAGCACCACTTTAGTGGTCAATAATATTTCCGGGCTAAGCAATCCACAATGGTCACCGGCTGTTGGACTGAGTTGCATTGCTTGTACCAACACAACGGCGGCCCCTTCGGTGACAACCAACTACCAATTTACGGCTGATGCCGCAAATGGTTGTAAGGTAATGGCTTCGTCAATCGTGGAAGTGAATCAAACCCCCAAGTATCAATTTCCAAAAGATACCATCTGTGTGGGCGAACGCCTATTACTGAACCTGATCGAAGATCCTACGGTAACCTATGCCTGGACCTCAAACCCTCCGGGTTTTTCTTCCACTTTGGCCCAACCCACTGATTCGCTATTACAAACGATGACTTACCTGGTGACCATGGAAAATGGTTGTACGGTACAGAAGCAGTTTACTATAAAGGTCATTCCCACAGGCAACTTAATGGTCAGCAATGATGCTACCATTTGTGCTGGAGTATCGACACAACTTATTGCTACCGGCAACTATCCGGGTATTTATAAATGGAGCAATAACACTACAGGGCAAGTAATTACAGTTACTCCTGGTCAGAATACTACCTATTATGTTACCTATAGTTATCCGCTACCTACTGCACGGTGCCAGGCAATTGATTCGGTCAGCATTGGCGTACAAGGCGAAGTTGCAATGGTTCAATTTCCTTCAGACACACTGCTATGCCCAGGGGATAGCCTATTGCTTAATACCTTAACTACTCCTGGCGCTACCTATTCCTGGGCCTCTGATCCGCCATTTTTTTCGTCCAATTCCGCCACCCCTCCTGTTTTTTATCCGGAGGAATCAGCGACCTATCAGGTAACAGCGACCTTGGGTAGTTGTACGGTCAACTATGAGGTGGCGGTGACTGTCTTTAATCCGCAGATGATGATAAGTGAAGACACAATAGTTTGTGCAGGCGAACCCGTTACCATCAGTGCAGAGGCCTTCCTTACCGGAGATTATAGCTGGAACCCGGGAGGAGAGGCTCCTACTTTTGTAGATAATCCGACTGAGAATAGCGCATATTGTCTTCGTCTTGAGTACGGCGATGGTTGTATTTTTAGAGATACCGTAGAAGTAACGGTCATACCCAACTTCACGATCAAGCTTGTGAGCGATCCAGATACCAATCGTATCAATGTGGGTGAACCCATTACGTTGGATGCTTTCATTCCAGGTACAAACGTTAGCAGTTTTTCATTTGAATGGCTCGAAAACAACACAGATCCTGTTGGAAATACACAGCAAATTACGGTTACGCCAGTCACCAAGGACAGTACGGTATCCTACTTCGTTACGGTAACATCTCCTTCAGGGTGTATTCAATCTGAAGCTGTAATGTTCGCGATCATACCTCCCAATATCCAATTACCCACGGCCTTTACGCCCAATGGGGATGGCTCCAATGATTCCTTTGGACTGGTCATGGTTGAAGGGGTGGCTACGGTCGAAAAAATGGAAATATACAGCCGCTGGGGGCAGAAAGTCTTTACGAGTAATGAACTAAACGCGCGATGGAATGGCACGATAGATGGGAATGAGGCCCCTTCCGATGTATATGCGTACGTTATTTTTTACAGGGGTGGTGACGGCGCCTTGTCGGTGGCAAAAGGTGAGCTTACCTTATTGCGATAAACTTGCCTGAACCTCTTATTTCGTACAACGAAACAACTGGCGTTATTCAGGCGTTTCGTTATGCGCTGCAAACTTGACCTGCATGCTTACCTTTGTGCTATGAAAAAACTACTGCTTTCTTTTTTTACCGCCCAGTCCTTTTTACGAGCCCTTGCTTTGACAATAGTCTGGATATCAGCGGTACTTTTTCCCACAGGCCTGATTGCTCAAAATACCATTGGTGGCGTAAAAAAAACCATTCCTGAAGCGGAAGTAAACCGCCTTGACCAGTTTCTGCAGGCCGAACGCGAACGACTTTTGACCCACAATGACAAAGCTTTAGACCTTTATAAGAAGTTCACCTACGACAATCCGGATGTAGATGCTGGTTGGTATGGTCTTGCGCGCACGCAAACAGCTTTGAATGATTTCCCAATTGCCTTAGAGTCTATTGGCAAAGCTGTTACGCTGGCGCCTGCCAACCAATGGTATAGCATTTATCAAGCGGATATTTTTCAAAAAGTAGGCCGTTTGACCGAAGCAGTGGCCGTATATGAATCACTGGTCAAACGGTTTCCCCAAATCCCTGAATTTTACGAGCAACTTTCTTTCCTCTGTCTTCAAAATGAAGACCCCAAGCGTGCACTAAAAGCCCTGGAAAAGTGGGAAGATCTGGTGGGTGTGAATGAAGAGATTGCCTTTAAAAAACATGTCGTGTACGTCGGGCTGGGTGATATTAAAAAAGCAGTCGCAGAATATAAAAAGCTCTCCGATGCTTTCCCTAATGAGCTAAAATACCGCCGCGAACTGGCTCAGTATTATGATGAGATCGGCGACAAAACCAATGCCCGTTTGGTGTATGAGGAAATTTTGCGCCGAAACCCGGACGATCCAACAGCACGTATGGCATTGGCTGGAGGACAAAATAATTCAGATGCTTCCAAACTCCTTGCGATGCGTCCACTTTTTGATGATCCAAAGGTGCCGATTGATGAAAAAATAAAGGCAATTCTGCCCTATTTTGAGCAGTTAAATGCCGGATCGGACACATCCTTGATTGAAAACCTGCTGGAACTGGGTACTTTGCTTGAAAAAAAACATCCGGAAGAGGCAAAGACCTGGAGCCTTTCGGGTGATCTTTATTACCAAGCCAATCGGCCTGTGGAAGCTCTGGAGCGATACCGCAAGTGTATTAAAATGAACCCTACTGTTTTTTCAGTTTGGGACAATACAGTGACCCTGCTTGCCTCCCAAAAGCATTATGTTGAAATGCTGAGCACCGCTGAAAAAGCTATGGATGCTTTCCCCAACCAGCCAAAAGCTTACTTCTATTATGGTGTAGCTGCCAATATCAATGGTCGTCCCGAAGATGCTATTCCGGCATTGGAGCAAGGTTTACTGATGACTGGCAATAACCTTGGATTGCGACTCGATATCATAGACCAGATAGGTCTTGCCTATCTTGGAAAAAAAGATCTGGCAGCCGTCATCGCCCGGTACGAACAAAGCCTTCTAAAAGGTGGCGATCAGCATCCAGGTATTCTGGAGCATCTTGGGGATGCATATTCGTTACAAGGCCAGGGCAGCCGCGCTGTGGAATATTGGAAAAAAGCCAATACGATTCGGCGTTCACCGGGTTTGGAGCAGAAAATTAGTTCCGGAAAGCTTTGAGTTACCAAGTGTTCAGAATCCTAGTGCCGCGCCCGGCCATTAAGGTATGAATTGGGGAGGCAAATTTTTTCTTTATCAAGGCGTGAGAAGGGCGCAATGCGGGACATTTTAACCGACGAACAACGCAGAGAAAGGAAAAATCAGACCGCCATATTCACACCTTAATGG
>CANJPT010000033.1 GCA_947476195.1 Lewinellaceae bacterium
CAAAGTTACTGAACGGGTTTCCCGTTTGAACGTGAAGGAAACAGGAACATTCGGCCAACAAAGGCTGCTATTTTCGGAAAGGTTTCCTTGAAGATAACGTATCATCACAAGGTTATTTTCGCTAATTTCAAAAAAACATCCTCCAGGTGATCGAAATCTGAATCGGTGGTAACCAAGGTTGCACCCGTTACATGAGCCGTTGCGGCAATCCATAGGTCATTCTTGCCCATGTTTCGAGCAGAAAAAGGGCTCGACATTCGGGAGAGTTTCCCCTGTGAATACGCATCAATATCTGCGTAAGCTTGTAAGAGTTTTTTATCACTCCCACTGATGTCGACAATAAAAAGTGCATCAAGCATTCTCTGAAGGGCAGTCATTTTCTTTTCATTCCAATGTTGTTGCTCCGCAAAAGACAATATCTCGCCTTGCGTAGCCACAGAAAGGATGATAAAAGCGTCAGGCTCGGTAAGTCGACAGGTTTCCTCTACAAGGCGGCAGACCTCATGTTCGCGAACATAAAAAACGAGGATATTGGTATCCAATACAAAGCGTCTCATCTGGTTAGAATTTTGAGGTCATCTTCTATGCTTTGTCCCGCTTCTGTTAGGATTCCGATAAAATTACCAAACCGGTTTTGTAATCCTTTTTGCTGGATTTGGCGTTCCAATTGTTGTTCCACCGTCTCGCGGCGCGGTGGCCTGGAAAAATATTCATCTTTTTCAGAAGGCTCAAACATGCGCTCCACTTCCACAAACGCCATACGACCACTGGGTCTAAAATGTGCCGTGCCAGAGATTGTCACTTTTTTACCCCAATATTTGCTCGCTTCACTAGTCAGCAAGCCCTCAGCTAAAACTCCATTGAGGCTACGCCCCTCTTCTGTCAAAATCACGATTTTTGATTTCGAATATTGAAGCATCTCTACCATGCCACTCAAAATAACTGGTGCTGGATTGGGGGTTCGATCTTCCATGGATTTTATTCGTTGAAAATCCTTGCGCATAAGGCTTAACTCGGGAGCACCACCTTCATGCTGTAGACTAAATACCTCATTATCATCTAAAAACAGTTTTTTGAAATCCTGCAAATCATTAAGCAGCGGTTTATCCAAATAATCGGAGTCATCACCGCTGTCGGACAGCGCATCTGTAAAAGTTTCCATAACCAGAGCTAAAGGCGACTGGTTGGGTAAGCGTTCCAGCAGATTAGGCTTGAAGAAATCTCCCTGAATGTGTGTCAGCGTAGTTCTGAATGATTCACATTCCAATTGAAGCACTGTACTTCCAGATTTTAAGCCTTTTAGCCTAATACGTAACGCATCATTGAGCTTGCGGGTCTCGCGTCCCTTCGACTGACTGGAGCCAAGCAAACGGATTTGAAGGGCGCCTTTGGCAATATCCCGCAATCCATTGGCCAACTGTGCCAATCGATCCAGGTCAATCGCGCCATCATCTTGCGGTGCGCCAGAAATTTTGAGTTCGTATTGCATAGGGAAAGTGGTCTCCTTTTTATGGAATAGGTGACTAAAGTAAGCGTGGTTCTGAATATAGTAAATTCAGAATGGGGTTATTTTCTTTTGGTACGAGTTGGTATTTCTGGAAGCAAGGATGCCTTATTCCATTTGGTTGACAAAACCTATGGCAACTTTTTCATTTATCCTGTTTGGTTGACGCTTGTTGAAACACGAGTTTGCGGTCCGGCCTCGTATTTCAACAAGCGGGATCATCAAACCTATCTAACCACCGTAACATCCCCATGAAGCTCCAACGTCCTGCCATCCACCAATTCCACCTCTGTCCACCAAACAAACACTCCGGGATCTACCAATTCTCCCCTGCTGCGCCCATCCCAACCGGAGGCCGGATCATTGGGCCTAAAATCCTGATTGGTGAATAGCAGCGAGCCCCAACGGTCGAAGACTTGTAGTTTTTTAATGATTGCAATGGATTTATCCCTGGCAAAGATCAGGAAGGTTGCGTTATCACTATCCGGGTCATCCGGCCAGATGATGTTTGGCACATAAATATCGGCCTCCCGGTCAACTTTCACAATGGTACGTGCGACCGATTTGCAACCTTCTTTCGTTAGGATCGTGACCGTATACTGGGTTGAGACGAAAGGTTGAGCCACGGGATTTAGCAATTGGAGCGTACTGTTCCCCTGAAAGCTCAGGCCGGACATTGGATTCCAGATCACCGTGTCCACCAGAGTGAGCGGGAACGATCCCGGTACATTTGCCAGGATCTCCTGGCTTTCTCCAAGCTCAATTTGAAATTCCGGGGGTGCTAACACCAGCGGTATCGGCGGGCTGGGCACCACAACGGACTGTGTGACCTCACAACCATTTGCATCCTGAATTACCAGATCATAGCTGCCTGGCTGGAGGGCGTTGAATGCCTGCGAAGTGAAGAATGTCTGACCACCATCCATGGAATACGTGAACGGCCCCACGCCCCCATTCACCTGATCTACCGTAAGTACCCCTGGGGTTCCGTTGCAAAGCGGTGGCTGAAGTCTGAATACCAATCCAGTCGGGATATTTTGCTCTTGCTGAACAGCGATTTGAGCCGAATTCGTACAACCATTCACCGTGGAAGTGATACTCAGCTGATAAATCCCCGGAGCATCTACCATAGGATTGGGCGTGTTGGCACCAGAAACAATGTGCCCATTGATGGTTGACCAAACCATATTGGTTTGCGCTGGTGCAATGCCTTGTAAGGGAATTTGGAAGACCGTGCATGTCAACAGTGGTGCGGACTGTACTTGTATAGATGGTACTTGTATATTCTCTGTCACCGTGACAGGCAAAGAGGTCGAGCAGCCATTGCCTGGATTCAAAACCGTTAGGGTATAGTTGCCCGGAGCATCCACCGTTGGATTGAGCGAGCTTCCGCCAGATACGATATTTCCGCCTGCAGCCGCTGTCCAACTAAAATCAGGGGTATTACCAAGACTTGTCCCGGAACCATTGAGTGATACCGATTGTAAGACACATGTCAGGATTTGTGGCGGCGCAATAGCCAGGACCGGATGTTGCAAATCTTCGGTAACGGTCACATTATCAATATCAGAGCAGCCGTTTTGTGTGTTTAAAATACTAAGCACATAATTGCCCGGATCGCCAATGATGGGCATCAGGGTATTGATACCAGAAACTATTTGGCCATTGATAGTGGACCAGGTATAAGTAAAATTGCCCCCAATACTTGAGCCAACACCATTGAGGGTATTGGTTTGTGTGTCGCAATCTAGTCCGACGCTTGCGCCCGCCTCTACTGTGGGCAACTGTACATCTTCCGGTACGGTTATACTGGCACTTTGGGTACAGCCGTTGGTCGCATTAGTAATAAGCAGATTGTACACACCCTTTTCATCCACGATGGGTTGTTGCGGATTCTGAGTGGAAACCAAATTGCCCGTTGGTGTAGTCCAGTTGTATGTATAATTTGCACCAGTACTGGATGCCGTTGCATTTAAGGTCACCTGTTGAACCGCACAAGTGAGCGTCATGGGGTTGTTGATGATTACCGTAGGCGGGGTAATGTCCTGGGAAATCAGCAGCTGATCAGTGCCCGTACAGCCATTAAGCACATCGGTAACCGTGACCAGATAACTGCCCGGGGCTCCGATGATGGGGCTGGCGGTATTTCCCCCTGCAATAATTTGACCGTTCGGGGTAGTCCATTGGTATCCAATGTTTTGAGAAGACGCGGATACAATCTGAGCCTGTAAAGGCAAGTTGGTAAGAACGCAGGTAAGTTGATTATCCACTCCCGCATTTACTATTGGCGATTGAATATTCTGCAAAATGGTCACGCTGGCCGTTTCGGTGCACAAGTTGCTTGAATTGGTCACTGTTACGGTATACGTACCTGGTGCATTGATCCCGGGTGAGAAGGTGTTGGCCCCGGAAGTGATGTTTCCATTGGAGGTGGACCAATTGTAAGAAAACAAAGGCCCTGTGCTCGAGCCCGCCGCGCTTAAAGTAGTATTTGTGAACGTACAGGTAAGCGTTTGTGGTGTACCTGCAGAAGCTACGGGGCCGTTGGCATTTTCAGTAATATTTACCTGGCTCGTCGCCGTACAGCCGTTTTGAGTATTGGTAACCAATAGAGTATAGATCCCTGGCTCGTTTACAACAGGAGCAAGCGTATTTGCTCCACTGGAAATATTTGCACCCGGGCCGCTTGTCCATTGATAACTAAAATTAGTACCCAAGCTCCCGCTGCCTTGTAACGCCAAAGCGGTTAGTACACAAGTCAATTCACTGGTTGGGCCTGCATTCGCAGCAGGCGTTACGAAGTCCGCTGCCACGCTTACATCATCTGTGGCAATACAGCCATTTTGGGTATTGGTGATCAGCAAATGGTAATCACCCGCCTGGTTTATGGTGGCTGTTGCGCCATTCGTCGGCGAAATGAAATTGCCCCCGGTGCTAGTCCATTGGAGCACAAAGCCAGCCCCGGAAGGATTACTCATGCTACCAATACTTCCTGTTGGATTGAAGCAATTGATCAGCACATTAGGGCCTGCAAGAGCGATCGGGGAGGTAATGTCCTGACCAACCGTTACGGTTGCTACATCGGTACAACCATTGTCATGGTTGGTGATATGAAGTGTGTAAACACCTGGTTGATCTATGGTAGGTTGCAGTGTTCCCTGGCCGGACAGCAAGTTGCCGGACCAAACGTAGCTCAGGTTGCCAATTTGTGTAGAGGCACTTGCATCAATAAGCATTTGCTGGTTGGTGCAAGTCAGCAAAGCAGGTGCTGCGATGAGTGCTACGGGCGCAGTAGCATCATTTATTATCTGGACGTTAGCCGTAGAGCTACAACCGTTTAATTGGTCGGTCACGTTTAAAACATAACTGCCAGCCATGTCAACGATTGGATTCAGGGCTCCATTGCCGCTCACAATATTTCCGTTGAGCGTGGACCAATTGTAGACAAAATTTGTCCCTGTTGAAGAGGCCGAACCATCCAGCATAATGCTATTGGACGAGCAGTTGAGGATTGCATTTTGGCCAGCATTTGCAATAGGCGGCGTGAGGTTTTGATTTACGGTAACGGCAAGTGTAGCCATACAGTTATTCGCCGAATTCAAGAGACTCAAGGTGTATATCCCGGGAGCGTTGACTGTAGGGGTTAGCGTGTTTACGCCACTCACAATATTTCCGTTTGAGGTGGTCCAGTTGTATTGAAAAGTTGGTCCGGAAGAAGAAGCCGTCGCGTCAATAATGGTGTTGAATATCAGGCAGTTCAAGACATTGGGGGGCTGCGCCCCAACATCGGGGATATTCACATCTGCAGCCACAGGCACAGCTGCGCTCGCGGTACAGCCATTTGCCGTGTTTGTCACCACTAAATCGTAAAGCCCAATGGATGATGCCCCGGAAACCGAAACATTTGACGGGCCATCAATGATTCCGTTGGCCGTAGTCCAGAGATAGGTAAAGCCCGGACCACTGCTACTTCCGGAACCATCAAGCGAAACTGTTCCCTGTGTACAGGTAATTAGGTTGGTCGGTATAATCTGCGCTGTAGGAGGTATGATATCTTGTCCTATCAGGACGCTGTCAATATTGGTACATCCATTAAAGGCATTGATAATTGTAACAAAATAGGTGCCCGGTTGATTTACCGTTGGCATCCAGGTATTATTCCCGGAAAGGATATTTCCATCGGAAGTTGACCAGTTTGGCAAGAGATCGGGATTCGTAGGGGCTGGTACAGGCCCAATGTCAAAATTTTGAAGGACACAGGTCAGGGCAGCGGTGGGACCAGCATCTGCAGGCGGCGGCACGATATCCTGATTCAGCAGTACCGTGTCCTTCGTGACACAGCCTGTTGAGTCGTTAAAAATACTCAGAATATAGGTTCCTGGTGCATCCACAATTGGATTTAAAGTTGAATCTCCCGAAACAAAATGCCCACTTTGAGTGGACCAGTTCAGCGAAAAATTCAGACCTGAGCTGGAATTACTACCGTCGAGTGATATTTGTTTCACCAAACAGTTCAAGCTCGCTGGTGATACAATATTGGCAATCGGCGCTGGTGAAAAATCCAGCATCATATTGGTCGAGGTCGTGCAAACGCCCACACCACTTACGGTCACCGAATAAGTACCTGGAGTCGCGGCGAATATAGACTTGGTTGTCTGACCTGATGACCAGTTGTATTGTGGGAAAGTCCCCCCGGTTGTAGTTAAAACCGCCGTATCCCCCAGGCACAATGGGGTACTGGCTACCTGAATGATGGGGGGGAGTAAAGGCGTCACTGTAGTACTCATCGTGCCGGTACAACCAAATAGATTAGTCACCGTAACCGTATACGTACCTGCCTGATTCACAATATTGGTAATCCCCATTACATTGTTTGACCAATTATAACTAGAAAAACCACCTTCCACACGAAGGGTATCGATTTGTCCCGGGCATAGCATCGGACGACTGGAGGAAATAGAAAAAGGATCCACTCCACCTGACTGAACGGCATAGGAACCTACACCGGTACACCCATGGCTATCGGTTGCTGTTACGGAATAAGTACCTGGTTCGGTAATGGTAAGCGGAGTAGTGGTTTCTCCTTCTGTCCATTCAAAAGAAGCGTAAAGCCCGGGATTAACGATTGAAAGTGCCGAAGTATCTCCTTCAGGACAGAGCTTGAATGGCCCTGTAATGGCTGGAATAAATAGCGGAACCTGTACGATCGCAATTTGATCTGAGGTACTGCATCCCATTCCATCCACCACGGAGATCGAATAGGTGCCAGCATGGTCGATGGCATAGGGTTCATTCTGTCCGGTTGGATTTTCGGGGGTCCATTCGAACAAAGAAAAGTCGGAGTAGCCGTTAATATTTAAGGTCAATTCCAGGTCCGCATCTCCTGGACAGATTGCGGTAGGTCCTGTAATTTCGATTGAGTCATTAAAAAACGGGTAATCAAACGTGACCTCATTATAATAGTGATAAGGCTCGCAGGTAAATCCAGTGGGATCCCAATTCCAGGTACCCGGAGGGGTCACATTAATTTTATGGGCCTTTAAGCCATTGCTCCAAATTGCAACAATAGGCTCGTGAACCCCAGTCCAGGTCCAGTCAATATATGCTGCAAGTGAGATTTGATGGGTTACACAATTCGTATCAATTACAATCGACGTGGAGCAGTGGCCCATCATTGCGGTTGAATCGAGCTTGATCGGGTCGAGGGGACCGCCCTTATTATTCGCAAAAGCCAGTATAGGCAGCGAAAAAAAGCACAAAAGCACTATATGTTTTGGGTAGAAGTTTGCCATCGAATTAGAAATAATTTGTAAAGAAATGGTCAATACCTGCCAAAAGAAACCCTGAGGTCAAAAAACTGATGACTATTCATCAGGAAAATTGGATTCAGCATCGGAATTAACGCCCAAATCTATCAACTTTAACAGTATGCTACTTTAGTTTTTTTTATTCCTGGAATCCCCTTCATTTCACGAAAGCACCCGAAAGTCTTAGCGGCAGGATCGCTTCTTAGTATTACTGTTTAAGTATCATTGTTTTACGGAATGTAAGTTGTCAAAACAAGACAATTTATAAAAACAAATAATGTTACAAAATCGATCTTATAATAAAATCTCGAGATTTATTTTCTTGACCTGGATAAAGATGAAGGATGCCACACTACTGGACATTTTTGTTTTGCCCCCTGACCTATACGGTTTCTAAAAACCTTATAGGTCTCGATTTTAGAAAATGTCCAATAGTGTAGAAGGATGCTCATCATAAGGTAACATTCGGCCTTTTTGAAGGAAAATCTCCCATTTGAAAGGCTTTTCTGGAGTGCCGAGCATATTTGATTTAACTCGAATACAGCGTGTTAATTTTTTAACAGACATCTCCTCCATTTTGAGCGTTGAAAAGCCACCATTTGGGTAAAGCCCTGATTTTTAAAAGCAAAGTCTTATTGTTTTTAACAAATAAAAAAGACGGTAAGGCGAAATATAATTGTGAATATAAATCATTTTTCAGATCAAAGCAAAAATCTAGCTATCATTATTAGTAGTTTATAAAACATGATTTGGAATGGACTACTTTTTTAAAAATATCCAATCCATACTTGCCGCTTCCATGAGAAGCGCAGACAGCTTGATTCGTTTGCAAAACTTTAACCTCAAAATCTTAAGACATTTTAACTTTTTCTTAACCGCCGTTATTACTTTTGTCGCGTCCTTGAGGGGAAGAGATCCGCAGTGTTTTAGGCTGCGAACCAAAAATGATGCAGAAACCACGGATTGATGTACTGATTCCGGCATGGAATGAAGCGGAAGCCCTGCCTTTGGTACTGGCTGGCCTGCCCAAAGATTGGATTCGAACAATGATTGTGTGCGACAATGGCTCTACTGACGGAACTTCAGAAGCGGCAAAAAAGGGAGGAGCAGTAGTAGTAACTCAACCTGAACGCGGATATGGGAATGCTTGTCTTGCTGGGATGTGTTACTTAGAAAGCCTATCCACGTCTGAACAACCTGACATCGTAGTATTTCTCGACGGTGATTATTCAGATTTCCCGGAGGAACTTCCAAACGTGGTAGCTCCGATTTTGAATGACAATAAAGACTTGGTAATCGGCTCAAGAAGACTTGGCGGCTTAGAACCCGGAGCAATGACTTTCCCGCAGCAATTCGGAAATTGGCTGGCCCCGGCAATGATTCAAGTTTTCTATGGGTATCGGTTCAGTGACCTCGGCCCTTTTCGAGCAATTCGCTGGGACAAATTAAAGGCTCTAGGGATGCAGGATAAGAACTTTGGTTGGACGGTAGAAATGCAGGTACGGGCAGCAAAAATGAAACTCAACTGCGCAGAAGTACCCGTGCGTTACAGAAAACGAGCGGCGGGACATAGCAAGGTGTCAGGAACAATACGCGGGACAATTTTAGCAAGCTGGAAAATCATAACGACAATTTTTAGGTTGCTGTAAAACAAAAACTTACCAATTCAAATATGTACGGTCTTCATTCTCTTTTTGAGGCATTTCAGTATCAGGGCTTTGTTGATTTTGGCTACCTGATGCTGTTCATCTATTTCTTCGCCATGAGCGGTGTAACGATTTACGCACTACTACAATTTCACCTGTTGTACCTGTACAAAAAGTACCATAAGGAGAATCCGGAGATTACTTACAAGCAGTTCAGCCCAACCGACCAAAATGCGCCGTTTGTGACGGTCCAGTTGCCAATGTACAACGAAATGTACGTGGCAGAGCGCATCATTGACTATGTAGCGGCACAAGAGTATCCAAAAGATCGTTTCCAAATTCAGGTCCTCGACGACTCTACTGACGAAACAGTAGGTATCGTAGCAGCCAAAGTCGCCGAACTCAAAGCAAAGGGATTTGATATCGAGCACGTACACCGTGTGAACCGCCAAGGCTATAAAGCAGGTGCATTGCAAGAGGCTATGCCTTTGGTGAAGAGTGATTTTATCGCCATTTTTGACGCTGATTTCACGCCTCGTCCGAACTTTCTCCGCACAACTATGGCTTACTTTGAAGACCCAAAGGTGGCGATCGTACAAACACGCTGGGAGCACATCAACGCTGATTATAGCATGTTGACCAAACTTCAGGCGCTCCAATTGAACGTCCACTTCACCGTAGAGCAAGCTGGTCGTTCTTACGGCAACCTGCTGCTTCAATTCAATGGTACTGCTGGCGTCTGGCGTAAAGAGGTGATCAACGAAGCAGGTGGTTGGGCCAGTGATACCCTAACGGAGGACCTTGACCTGAGTTTCCGTGCCCAGATACTGGGTTACAAAATTCAGTATCTGGAGAAACTCGGCAGCCCGGCTGAATTGCCTGTGGATATGAACGCACTGAAAGGTCAGCAGTTCCGTTGGAACAAAGGCGGCGCTCAAAACGTGCGCAAACTCATGAAGCTTGTTTGGAATACGGACAAACTCAACGGCATCCAAAAGATGCACGCCATCAGCCAATTAACGGCTTACGGGGTGTTCTTGTGGGTATTCATCGCAGCGTTGAGCAGTGTGCCTTTGGCATTTGCGTTTAGCGAATTAGGAATATCCACTCACTTCCTATCTTTCTCTGTGTTAGGCTTGTTTTCCGTAGCTGCCATTTCATACACCGCAAACATTACTGCAGCGCTCAATCGCACCGCGCCTGCAACGTTTTGGGAAAAAGCTCGCTTCTTTGGTTTATTCCTATCGTTTATGCCAATGTCTCTTGGTCTTTCACTTTACAATGCCGTAGCGGTGGTTGAAGGTTTACGCGGTAAGGTTTCGGCCTTCGTAAGGACTCCTAAATACGGTGGCAACGGTGGTCAGCAACAAAATTCTTTGCAAAAGGCATCCTACATGGCCCGCAAAATTTCCTGGATCACGATCGCCGAGGGCGTAATGTCTCTGGTATTTTTGACCGCAGTAATTGTTGGCCTGGCTACAGACAACACGGCCTTCGTGCTATTTCACTCCATGCTTTCTTTTGGCTTTGGCACGATTTGCTACTACTCGATCAAGCACCTGAATTTCGGGAATTGAACTTGATATATTGAAATAAAAAAGCCGCTCTGGATCGTCCAGAGCGGCTTTTTTATTATCAAAATTTCAATCTTTTCAATCATTCAATCCTGCGACACTAAGTAATTCATCCAATTCTGTATCTGCTAAAGTTTCTTTTTCCGACTTGTCAAAGAGTGCAAGCAGAAACACGCTTTCGTGTTCAATTCTGACACATGTGACAACACGTCCACCCCCACTTTTGCCACGGCCTTTTGAAGTTATTACCAATCTAATTTTATAGCAATTTTAGCCTATGTGGATACCAAATGAAGGATTGTTTTCCAGAATCCCAATCAATTCTTCCAAGTCAGATTTGAGCGAGGGGTATTTTTTACTCAAGCGCTTCGCGTGACGCAAAAATGTAGGCGTTGCAACAACCGAAATCATAAATTCTGCAGTGCTTGCCGAGCTTTAGGTAAGATTTTCTTACCGCTTAAATGTAGTTCTACATCTTGCATGGCCTCTTTTAAGTCATCTACAAATAACTGCTGTTCGGGCGTCAAAACGCTTTTCCCTTTGATTTTTGGGTTATGATTTTGTGGGACGATTTCTACAAAATCAAGGCTGCGCAAGATTTCAAGCAAAAAGTTGCGCTGACGAGCGTCTTTGATTTTAATGACCAACTCTTCCATGTGCGGTTGTATTTTGATTACAAAGTTACGCATAGATCTTTGTCAATCCAACCCTATCATTTTATCCTCTACCCGCTTTAAACGCGTTCTTACTTGCGCCAACCAAAAGCCAATGCCCGCGAAGCCCAAAATAGCCGGGTAAAAAACCATCCGCATCGTATTATCCAGATCCTCACTGCCAAAAGCGGGATTGCCTGTTGACCCTGGATGCAAACTGGCAAACATTCGTGGAATGATGTACAAAAGTGGGATAAGTGATGCAAATGCGAAGATGTTATACACCGCTGAGAGCCGCGCACCTTTTTCTGGCTCGTCAAAAGAGCTTCTCAGGATAAAGTATGCCAGGTAGATTAGCAGCACTACTGCAGTCATCAATTGTTTGATGTCGTTGCTCCATGGAGCCCCCCAGGTAAAATTGGCCCAAAGCATCCCTGTTACCAAACCCATGATGCCAAAAAGAAGCCCTGCCTCCGCAAGGGAAGAAGCCCGACGATCGTAATCCAATTTTTTGCTCAACAAAAACATCACACTGTTGCCAACCGAAGCGGCAAATAGAAACATCAATGCGAACCACATCGGCACGTGATAGAACGTGTTGCGGATACTTTCATAAATGACATTTCGATAAGGGAAACTGAAGTCTTTTACAATGTGAAGCCGTGCGACAGGATTCTCTTCCCAGCTTGCGACAGCCGTGGACGTTGAATCCCGCACAATTTCTATTGCGGATGGTAAGAGCGAAACTCCATCGGTTGGATGATCGAGTATCGCATTGAGCATTAGGGATGGTTTAGAGCGTGGTAAAACTGCCGGGAGTATGAAAGTCGCTTCCAATGTAGTATCGCTCAGGACATTCAGATACTGTCCAAGTACTGCTTGTGCGGAATCAAATTGAAGCCAAACCCGAATATCCTCCGCGCGACTTCGCGTGTAAAAAGTGTTGTAGCCATGTACCGTCAGCCGGAGTGTATCTCCTGATCTGGCCGTTTGAGGTTTGACGTAAGCGATACCTGGCTTGAGCGGCACGAACATCCCGACGGCAAGGACATAAAGGACTAATAGAACAGAGAGGGTTTTCCACCACATAGAATTAATTTTTTAAGGCGTACAATTTATTTAATGTGATCAATGGGTTTGGCATTGTCAAATTGACCACATTAAACACATTGACCACATTCAACTCAATCTTTCCAGATGAAAGGAAATAACACAAAAGTAAGCGTCAATAATATCGCATCGATCGCCAACAGGTTGATAATATCGCGTTTGTACGAGGTATCTTGAAGGAGCCTTAGGGCAATTTGGGAGAGCCTGACCAACGTAAGCAGGATGGGTAAAATGACCGGAAAGCTCAGAATCGCCATAAGCGTAGCCGAATTATTGGCCTTGGCCGCTATGCTGGCGATGAAGGTAAAGGCAATGCTAAAACCCACACTCCCCAAGGCGACGGTGAGACAAAACAAAGGCATATCTTTTACCGGATTCCCAGCTACGAGGCTATATGCCCCAAACGAAAGCCCGCTTAAAGTCAAGAGCAACAAGGTGTTGTAAATGATCTTTGCCAATAAAAGCATCGAAGGATCCGCGACCTGATAGTAATACAATTGCCGCGACCCACTTTCCTGTACAAAACTTTTTACTACTGCATTGATGCTCGCAAACAGTACAATGAGCCAAAACAGCACATTCCAAATTTGAGGCTGTACCCTGATACTCGCAATATATACCACGAAAACCATGCTGAAAACGTATAACACAATGCCGCTCAGGGCATAGCGCTGGCGAAATTCCAGCAAAAACTCTTTGTGCAGAAGTGTGAGTAGCATAGGGGCGAAGGTAACATTTTCAGAGAAGGTGATACTTTCAGAGAAGTGACACTTTTTAAAAAAAACTGTCACTTCTAGCTTAGGGTGGGGTTTCTCCTCCAATAATACGCCAAACTCATCCCCGAAACCAAATCCCAGATCCCCCACCAGGCTGCAACAAGTGCCATACCGCCCAATCCTCCGAAGAATTTGAAAATAAGCAATAAACCCAGTGCAGTGTTATGTACGCCACCTTCAAAAGCAAGGGTGCGACGGTCTAGTTTAGGAAGTCTAAAAAGCGTGCCCAACAGGAATCCATTGGAAAGCGCAGCAGCGTTATGTACCAGCACAAGTAGAAAAACATAGCCCAGGTATTGAACCAGATTTTCGCTGTTCCCAAACAAAGCCAAAACAAGGATGGTGAAAAAAATCAGCAGCGAAATACGCTGCGCCCATGCGCGTATTCGGACCACAAAACCAGGTTTCCGTTCGTTCAGCAAGATCCCCAGGAGTAAGGGCACTACGATCAATTCAAGGATGATCAGGGCCATGTCTGCAAATTCAATCTCAAATGATTGACGCAAAACCTCTGATTCCGGGATGAATTTAGACCAAAATAAAAAGCCCGCAGGTGTCACAAAGGTGGCCGAAAGGATGATGATGGCATTTAGCGTAACAGAGAGCGGCACATTCGCCTTGGCAAAATGCACCAGAAAGTTGGTCATATTTCCGGACGGACACATACTGACGAGCACCATCCCCATAGACACACTGACAGGAGGCTGAAAAATCGCGATGATACCCAGCGTAAGGAGTGGGAACACAAGAAACTGTGCCAGCAAACCCACCCCGACCGATTTTGGAAAGTCTACCACTTTACGAAAATCAGCGAATTTCACGTCCAAAGCAACACTGAACATGAGAAAAGCCATGGCCATATTCAGTATGACCATCTGGTTGGGATTAAAATGTAGGTGCAGGGTATCGACTGGATGCATTGGTAAAGGTGGTCAATGAGTGAAATGTAGTCAATGAGTGAAATGGGAATGATTAATTTCGAGCAAATATGCGAATAAGCACGAATTTTGTGCAGAAAATTTCAAAACGCTTTCCACCACCCGTACATGGTTTACCAGGCCACGCGAACCGTATATCGTAAACCGTATATCGTGAACCGTGAACCGTGAACCGTATATCGTGAACCGCACATCGTGAACTACAAACAAACGCTCGATTTCCTGTATGCCCAGCTGCCGATGTTTCACCGAATTGGTGCTGCTGCTTATAAAAACGACCTAAGCAATACCATTGCACTCTGCGAGCATCTGGGCAATCCACATTTAAAATTTCGATCCATCCACGTAGCTGGAACCAATGGCAAAGGATCGGTAAGCCACATGTTGGCAGCTATATGTCAAACTTCGGGCATGAAAACGGGGCTTTATGTCAGCCCACATTACAAGGATTTCAGAGAGCGGATTAAAATAGACGGGCAATTTATTCCGCGCAAAGAAGTCGCGGAGTTTGTAGGCCAACACCTCGAAGCCATCGAGCGAATTCAGCCTTCATTTTTTGAACTTTGTGTAGCCATGGCCTTTGATTGGTTTGCCCGGCAGAAAGTGGATATCGCAATCATAGAAGTCGGACTGGGCGGACGGCTCGACAGCACCAATGTGATCACGCCTTTGCTCAGCGTCATCACGAATATTAGTTACGACCACCAAAATTTGCTTGGGGACACACTCCCGCTCATTGCTGGTGAAAAAGCAGGCATCATTAAACCCGGTATTCCCGTTGTTATCGGGGAGACACACCCGGAATCAGCACCCGTTTTTTTAAAAAAAGCCGCGGAGGTCGGAGCTCCGCTTCTATTTGCGGATCAGCACTTTAGGGCAATTGAACGCCGACCCGAACGGAGTACAGGGGTTCTTTTCAGGTCAACCGTTTACGATATCTTCAAAGATGGAAACGTATTGCTCCAACACCTCGAAGTAGACACTGCCGGGCCATTTCAAGCGAAGAATATTGCAACCGTTTTGCAAGCTTTTGAAATGCTGACCGAACTTAACCCAGGTAGTTTTTTTGAAACCCACGAGGGCTTGAGCTTTGGATTAAAAAATCTTCGTTCTCTAACCCGTTTCATAGGCCGCTGGCAAATCATCGGCGAAAACCCAACAATTCTTTGCGATAGTGCCCACAATGAGGCTGGACTACGGTTGGCATTTGAAAACCTCGTAGGTTTCAAGCATATTCATATCGTAACCGGCTTCGTAAACGACAAAGACGTAGATAAAGCACTGAGCTTTTTCCCCAAAGAAGCACGGTACTATTTTGCTAAAGCAAATATTCCCAGAGGCCTGGAGGCTGATTTACTGCGTGAAAAAGCCGGCGAGTCTGGGCTGATTGGTCGCACATACCGTTCAGTACCCAATGCACTCAAAGCAGCCAAACGCGCAGCAGCTCCAGAAGATTTAATTCTGGTCATTGGAAGTATTTTTGTGGTGGGAGAAGTGCTTTAGATAGAGCACTACCCATTTGACAGGGCATTTTATTTGAAAAGAGGAACTGCTATAAAAGTGCCACTTCTTTGAAAGTGCTACATTTGCGACGCGTGATGCCTTCGAACACAAACTACCAGCCAACCCAATCACACACTTATGCAATCTGTGCTTTCAAAATATAATTTCCTTTACGACTTTGGCCGTTACCTGCTTATGATGAAGCAGGCCTTTAAGCGACCTGAAAAGTTTTCAATGTACTGGAAAGAGACCATGCGCCAGATGAACGATATCGGTGTCGGCTCGCTCATCATTGTGTGCCTAATTTCGATCTTTATCGGTGCGGTAGCAGCAATCCAGTTTGCATATCAATTGGACGGACAATTAGTGCCGCGTTATTACATTGGCTACATCGTGCGAGACCTGGCGCTGATCGAACTCTCCCCCACCATCAGTTGCCTGGTGCTGGCTGGAAAAGTAGGCTCCAACATGGCCGCCGAAATCGGTGGAATGCGACAGAAGGAACACATTGACGCCATGGAAGTAATGGGCGTGAATACGGCAGCGTACCTGATCAATACCAAACTCATTGCTGCCATGGTAGTTATCCCGATGTTGGTTACATTTTCTGCCTTTGTTGCCAATATCGGCGGTTTTTTAGCCACCGTACCAACTGGTATTCTCACCAGTGACGAATATACACAGGGATTACGCTCCTTTTTTGTGTCGTACAATGTGTTTATGATGTATGTAAAAGCTACCGTGTTCTCTTACCTCCTTACCACGGTATCGTGCTACCAGGGCTACTTCGTACAGGGTGGAAGCATCGAACTCGGCCAGGCCAGCACCCGAGCGGTGGTGTACAGCAGTATTCTGATCCTGTTGGCGGATTACCTCATTGCTGTATTGTTGACCGGATGATCGCATGGTTCTCTGCCTTGATCAAAAAAAAATCAGGGCCCGGCTTACAAACTTGAAATTGCCCCGGACAGTCCTGATAAGTGTAGAAACAGTACGTTCAAATTCAAACTGAAAAAGTAATAATGACAGACCTTAAAGAAACCATTGAAGCAAGCTGGCTCGACCGCTCCCTACTCCAAGGCTGGGAGACTAAAAAAGCCATTCGCGAAGTCATCGAACTGCTCGATACGGGTAAAATCCGGGTTGCTGAACTTTTACCCGCTGAAGCTGGAGTAGACGGTGTATGGATCACCCATGAATGGATCAAAAAGGCCATTTCTCTTTACTTCCCGATTCAGGAAATGAAGACCATCGAGGTCGGACCTTTTGAATACCACGACAAAATTCCGCTCAAAACGGGTTATGCCGAAAAAGGCGTTCGGGTAGTACCGCAGGCCATTGCACGGTATGGCTCATTTATCGAAAAAGGAGCTATCCTGATGCCTTCGTATGTCAATATCGGCGCTTGGGTAGGTAGTGGCACTATGGTAGATACCTGGGCTACGGTTGGTTCTTGCGCACAAATTGGCCGTAACGTACACCTGGCAGGTGGCGTAGGCATCGGTGGTGTATTAGAACCGCCTCAAGCAACGCCCACTATCATTGAAGATGAATGCTTTATCGGTTCGCGTTGTATTGTAGTCGAAGGCGTGCATGTCGGACGTGAGGCCGTTTTAGGTGCCAATGTGGTACTCACTCAAAGCACACATATCATTGACGTGACCGGTTCAGAACCAATTATTTACAAAGGAAAGGTTCCCCCACGTTCTGTAGTTATTCCAGGAACCTATACCCGAAAATTTCCAGCAGGAGAATACCAGGTTGCCTGTGCACTCATCATTGGACAGCGGCAGGAAAGCACTGACAAAAAAGTATCCTTGAATGAGGCGCTTCGGGAGTATGCGGTGGCTGTGTAAAAATGAATAAAACAATCGAAATTAGAACCACTCAAAACGTCACCATTGAGTACGAACTCGCCGGGTTGCGTGACCGGGCATTGGCCTGGATACTCGACCTGGCGCTTGTTTTGTTTGGATATTATTTGATCGTCATCCTTGTCATGCTTCTATTTGGAAGCATGGACGATTGGTGGGGAGTGTTTTTTAGTGTCATGGCCTTTTTGGCCTACTTCCTCTACAACATCCTCTTTGAAATGCTGAAACGAGGACAAAGTCCCGGAAAATTAGTCCTCGGCATAAAAGTCGTGCGACTCGATGGTAAAGATCCGGAATGGAGCGACGTAACACTCCGCGCTTTACTCCAACTAGTAGATTCTATTTTTTGTCTCGGACTGGTAGGTGGGCTACTGATTAAAACTTCAGCCAAAGCTCAGAGACTCGGCGACATGGCCGCGAATACAACTACCATCAAAATACAAAGCTCCAACTACACTTTTCGCCTGGCTGATATTTTAAGCATCTCCTCGCTCCAGAACTACCAACCCCTTTATCCTCAAGTGCGCAATCTCAGCGAGCGCGATATGATCTTTGTCAAAAACACCCTCACCCGGCTCAGTACCTATCAAAATAAGGCCCATGAGAAATTGGCAGATGACCTGGTGACACGGCTAATGCCCTTGATCGGCGTGGAACAAAGACCATTAAACAAGATTGAGTTTCTGAAGACTTTGTTGAAGGATTATATTGTGCTAACACGGTGATTGTTGTATGAGAAGAGCGGCTTATAGTCGGAGCATTAGCCGTCGGAGCGCGAGCGCGTTCAGAAAACCCTGATTCCCCCCAACCAGCAACCTTCCCATACAGCCGCCCAGAATACGCCTGACACTTGCCCTACTGTATTTCCGGGTCAAAGCCTTATGCAAGTTGCTTAGCGCTTGATCGGAAATTAGCTTTGATCGATCAGATTTTTGCCTACTTTAGCTTAATTTTGCTACATGAACTACCTCCTGAAACTCCCGCATCTTTTTCGGGCCAAGGACATATATTTTACCCAAAAGGGGCGATTAGATCATTTCTTAAGTGCCGTTCGGCGGCTATGGTATGCTTTGTGCATGATGGTACTTGCCGTGATGATCGGGACCTTGGGTTATCGGATGATTGAGCACACGCCATGGTTTGATGCCTATTACATGAGTCTGGTAACCATCTCTACAGTGGGTTTTGGCGAGGTGATCGCGTTGAGTCATGAAGGGCGGCTTTTTACTTCTTTCCTCATCCTATTTAATATTGGCTTTTTCACCTATGCTATTTTAATCACCACCAGTATCTTTTCAGACCCGGAAATTCACGCCTTTTTTTCAGATTTTACAATGATGCACCGCATTCAAAAATTACAACAGCACACAATTGTTTGTGGCTTTGGCCGACATGCAGGAGAGGTGTGCAAAGAATTGGCAAAACAAAAAATACCTTTCGTAATCATCGAAACAGATGCTGAAAAAATAGCGCTGTTGAGCCGCGAAACGGATTATCTGTTTCTGCAAGGAAATGCTACCACCGATGAGGTCTTGCAGGAGGCGGGAATTGAGCGGGCAAAATCATTGGTGGTGACTTTACCCACAGATGCCAACAATGTTTTTGTGGTTCTTTCCGCACGACAGCTCAATCCGGGTTTGAAGATCATTAGTCGGCTTAACAACGCTTATGATGAACTAAAACTCCGGCGGGCAGGTGCCAACCACGTGGTAATGCCAGAACAAATTGGCGGTTTTTACATGGCAACCTTGGTAAATAAACCCGATCTGGTTGCTTTTTTTACCTTAATTTCCAATATGGGAACTAATCGCGTCATATTTGAAGAAATTGCCGTAGCACGGTTAAAGCAAGAGTTTAGAGACCTTTCTATTGCACAAAGTGGAATTCAGACAGCCACTCAAGTCCCCATCATGGGACTGCGGCACTCAGACGGACAATATCAACTCAACCCCAGTCCGGAGACGGTGCTTGAATCTGACATGCACATTGTCGTATTGGGCGATGCCGACCAGATCGATCGATTTTACTCGGTGGTATTAGCCATTGAGAACGAACAAAACAAACAAACTCCAGACGCATTATTTTAACCCGGTTCCCCAGCATTCATATACTGCAACACCATCTTTATCTCGCCATAAGAGTATTTTTCCTCAAAATGGGCCTTTGCTTCAGCACTCGCTTGTGTATTATTATCCCGAAAAAACTGTTCGATCTCCTGTACAGGCTCCCGGTCCATCAGGCTAAAAATATCAAGCTCCCCCAATCCTATGAAGGTTGCCAGATGCCCTTCAATCGTGCCGCGCACAAAACCACGTTCCCGGGCAATTTCGTCTATAGTTTTGCCCGATTTGAACATTTCAAAACTTAGCGTTTTGGTGTCTATTTTTTCGGGTTTTTCAAGGCTCAATACTGGTGTTTCATCCGCCTCGATCTTATGTTCGATGCAATAAGCCCGGATCATGGCAATCAACTCCGCTCCGAACTGCTTCACCTTAGCCTCCCCAATGCCCTTGATCTTTTTAAGGGCTGGAAGATTTTGTGGAAGCAATTGCACCAGATCGAGTATCGTTTTGGTGTGCATGATATGATACTGCTCCAGCCCGGACGCTTCGGCCAGTTCCTCGCGCCAGTGCTTCAATTGGACAAAAAGCACAGGATTAGGCGTGTTTTTGGGAATACCAACCTGATCAGAAACAACAGGAGACTGCGCACTTTTTGCCACCCTAAAATCTAATTCAGCATCGGTTTTAGCACGGAGATATCGGGCTGCAGAGAATCCATTTTGGGTGCTGGCGAAACAAGCATTTTTAATAAAAATTTCTTTTTGCAATCCTTCCAAGGCCTCTTGAGCAACTTTGAGAACCGATTTGTTTCCGGTCAGGAAGTGGATATTTCGGGTATCAGGTAATAGTGTTTTGCCCAATTTTTCTTCAAAATAGGCACTTGCTTTTTGCAGACGGGCCTGCAATTCTACGTTTTCTTCCGGCAGCCTGGCTTCTGCAAAATATTGCCAGATCTGAGGTTTAAAACGCTCGGCTATGGCAAAAACATCCTCTAAGGATCGAATTTCTATTTCTTTCAGCAACTGCCCTGCTTCCGGGTGAAGTGTCCTTTCATGTTCAAGAAATATGCGATTTATTTGAGCAAATTGCCTGCGAATGCGACTAAAATCAAACAATTCCTGCACGAGCGACTGCTGATAGTCGGCTTTAGAACGACTGAGATGTGCTTCGTCCGGAGCGTTTTTATCCGCCTCGTCCGTGTAGGTTTTCACGACCTGGTCGGTCTTGACGCTCGACGAAATAATCTTAGAACGAAGCACGATACCTTCAAAACTTTTACAGCGACTCAGTGCGACATATACCTGCCCATGGGCAAAGGCAGCCTGGGCATCTATAATGGCCCGTTCGAAAGTTAGACCCTGACTTTTGTGGATGGTGATGGCCCAGGCCAGTTTGAGGGGGTACTGCGTGAAGGTACCAAGCAGTTGCTCTTCGACCTCTTTGGTTTGTTCATTCAACGTATACTTGACATTCGTCCACTCCACCGGCCCGATCTCTATATCTTCATTTTCTCCCGGGCAACGAACATAAATAGTATCTTTTCTAAACCCGGTTATTTTGCCAATTTTGCCGTTATAGAAACGTTTTTCTCGGTTCATGTCGTTTTTAACAAACATTACCTGCGCATCTTTTTTGCACTCAAAAACCTCGTCTGCCGGATATGCGTATGACGGAAAATCGCCTTCAATTGCGGCTTTGAACGTTTGATGGGGCTGCGGAATGGCAGCGAGTTTTCCGCTATTGATCTCTTGCGCAGAAGCATTGTGGGCAGTCAGCGTAATATAGGGCTGTTCCTCTGTAGGCTGGAAATTAGCGACGAAGCGGCTGTTAAGTAAGGCCAGTACCGACTCATCCATTTGGTTGTTACGCACCTTGTTCAGCAGATCAATAAAGGTAGTATCAGACTGCCTGTAGATGTGTTTCAACTCGATCGACACTGGGGCGGTATTTTGAAGAGCCTGACTACCAAAGAAGTACATGGTTTGATAATGATCCCGCAAGAGATACCATTCTTCGTCTTTTACAATGGGCGGCAATTGATGGAGGTCGCCGATCATCAGTAACTGGATACCTCCGAAGGGTTTATAACGGTCACGGTATCTACGCAGCACATCGTCAATAGCATCCAGCACATCAGCCCGCACCATACTGATCTCATCAATGACCAGCAGATCGAGACTTTGGATCAGGCGGATCTTTTCGCGAGAAAAGCGCCGCTGTCGCGTAGGGTCCTGGGTATTCCCTGGCAAAAACGGCCCAAACGGCAATTGAAAAAACGAGTGAATGGTCATTCCACCCGCATTGATAGCGGCCACGCCAGTTGGCGCAACGATGACCATTCGCTTAAGGGTTTCTCGTTGGATCTGATGCAGAAAGGTAGTTTTGCCTGTGCCAGCTTTACCGGTCAGGAAAATGTTTTTGTGCGTGTTACGCACATAATCGAAAGCAAGTTCGAGTTGTGGATTGGTTTGAAAAGACATAGAGCGTTTTCATGGGGCGTTGCATGGTTAAATGATTTACGAAATTACAACTAAACCTGGACAGTTACAAGTACTGTTCCCTAATAAATATTCATATCTGAAACCAACGTCTTCATTTAGGTTGGTATTCCAATACATAAATCGCAATATGATTACATCCCAACCCAGGCTAAGAACATGGAGGCGTTGAATCAAAATCTGACGGTTACTGGTACCTGCTTATTACTAAAAATCAGACTACTGGACATTTTCTAAAATCGAGACCTATAAGGTTTTCAAAAACCTTATAGGCCTGGGGACAAAACAAAAATGTCCAGTAGTATGACTAAAAATACCGAATCGGAGTATGATGAGCGCCTGCCACAGCAGCGGTTCAATAACCTGCAAAATTCAAACCCGGAGTAGGGCAAAATTTAATGGAAGACCGAAGGCCCAGGTATTTGATATTTAATTTCCAGAGTTTTACCTTCGTTCAATCTTACGGTATGGAAATTAGCCGTTTTGCATTTTGCAGTCTTGCATTTTGCCGCCAATTCTACCACAGAGACAGCTATGATCTGCATGAAACCATTTGCTCCAATTTTCCTATTTTTACTTTGGCTCACCGGGCCAATTCTTGAGGCACAGACCCCTTCCATTTATCATATCCTAAATCGGGAACAGGAATCGCTGCAATGTCGCTGGGATCTGATTCAGCAGGCGCGTACCGAGATACTGCTATCAAGCTATTCCATAGACGACGATGTGATCGGCTTAGGTACACTTCAATTACTGATCAAAGCGGCAGAGCGCGGAGTTTCTGTACAACTTTTAGTGGATGCTTATGACAATGGTTTACCAGATTGCCTGTTTACTTATCTGGAAGAGCACGGCGTCCATTCAAAAGTATTTAATCGCCTTAACCCATTAAAATTTCGCACAATCGTAAACCGGATGCATGGTAAAATGCTCATTACCGACCAGCGAACACTGATTGTAGGAGGACGGAACCTTACAGAAAGATATTATCAGTTAGACACAACCATCAATTTTCTGGACCGTGAGGTTTACATTGTCTCTGACAGTGCTGCACAGCACGCATTGCAACACTTCACAGAATTGTGGTACAATCCAAAGCTGAGCAGTAGCAAACACGGTAGACTAACGGATGCGCAACGCATTCGCTGGCAGGAAGCGCTGGAGCAGGCCCCCGAAATCGTTCATAAGAGACTACAAATCAATCTGTTTAGTCAAAAAGATTGGGAATCCAATTTCAAGAAGACCACCGAACCGATCCATTTCATTCATGATAATTATATTTATCAGGATACCCGAAAAAGCCAGTTCTGGCGTGCGCATAAAGACCCCCAAGCTGCCCGGGAATTGATCAAGCTAATCTCACAGGCTCAATACACCATTGACATTGAAAACCCTTACTTCATCCCTACCCGAAGCTGGAAGAATGCCTTAAACAAATGCCTCGATCGGGGAGTTAAGATCCGCCTACTTACCAATTCAAGCTATACAAATGACCTTCCGTTGGTACAAGCTATCTATTTAAACCGGCGTAAGCGGGCCCTTAAAAAAGGAATAGAAATATGGGAGTACCAGGGAGCCAAAATGTTCCATATCAAAGCCATGGTGATCGATGATCATATCTCTACCATTGGCAGTTACAATCTTGATCTGCTTTCGCATAAATATAACTCTGAAGTAATGGTCTGGGTGGACGACCCACGTGTAGCTGCTGAACACGAACAACTTATGAATAATATCATTAGAAGATCGATTCCAATAGGAGGCAAACATAAAGCATCGCGCAAGCAGCTTCCAGCACCATCCGTTATTCAGCGCAAACGATACCGAAAAGTGCAATTGCTACGGTATACACTGGCTCCTATCGTTGGAATAATTGCGTGAGGTAATCACAACATCAGGAATGGTTGAGCAGGCCTGAACAATTAAAAGGGATTGGCAAAGCAGCAGGATTGGCCAGACCAACGATACCAAGAAACGCAAACCCGTTGCAGACGTAACAATTACCCCTGATAAGTGAGCACACTATCTGGCAGGCCTGCTGAGCCAACACCAATTATCCCAAAATCCCTTTAACCATCCTTTCTGCTCCTGCCAGGTCTTTTCGCAGCTCTACCGCTGAAAATCCTTTCCGCTGCAAAAGAACGGCTACCTCAGGGGCATTGAACTCATTACATTCAAAAAACAGCATTCCTCCGGCATTAAGTTTCTCCATTGAAAACGCTGCAATAGTACGGTAAAAAAGCAAGGGGTCGGGGTCATCAACGAATAGCGCCAATGCAGGTTCATGCGCCAGAACATGGTCCGGCACGAGATTTTTTTCCAAATATGGAATGTAAGGCGGGTTGCTTACCACCAAGTCAATGCTTGGGAATTTGCCCCAATCCCCTGAATAGAGGATATCCCCTTGCATGAACTGAGGACTTGAAACTCCAGCGCTTAAGATCTTTTCTGCGTTTTCCATGGCAAGAGCGAGCGCTGATGGGCTTTTTTCCAAGCCAAACAATTGCAATCCTGGCCATTTCTTTTTCAAGGTAATCCCTATGCACCCACTCCCAAGTCCAATATCAAGTAATCGGGGGGATGATAAAGGAGAAAAGGACCTCAATGCTTCCAGCACCCAGACCACCAGCTCCTCTGTTTCCTGACGAGGGATCAATACTGAAGGGTTTACCTTGAATTTAAAGCCAAAAAAATCTGCCTCACCGATGACATATTGCACGGGCTCGCCAGAAATCAGGCGCAGTAGAATTTCATTAAATTTTGCTGGATCAAAGGCCCGCCCACGATCAAAAGCATCTTCAAAAACAATCCTTGTGATAGCTTGTCCCTCCCCTACCCCATACCGCGGAGTAAGCTGTTCAACCAAAAACTTTCGAGCGAGTTCGGCGGTCATATTTCAATGGCAAAAACCGTGCCTTTGGGCAGATTATCATAAATCTGAACACTACCGCCATGGGCTTTCAACACCTGTTTAACAATATAAAGTCCAAGTCCTGTGCCCGTATTGTGTCGGGTTTCTTCATTACCCATCCGGTAAAACTTCTCGAACACTGCTTGTTTTTCTTCGTTGGGAATTCCTTGGCCTTGATCTGCGACACGGAAACTAAATTTACCATCCACTAGGGTTGCCGAAAGTTCGACCGGCGTTTTTTCGGGCGAATATTTCAAGGCATTTTCCAGTAAATTTTGAACTATCGCGGTAAGGCCCATTTGATCGGCCTGAACAGTTTGGAGGTTTGATGGAATATTCAATTTAATATCCGCCTCAGAGAATCTAACCCGTAGGCCCTCCACAACTTCCTGCACAAGTTTGCCAAAATGTAACGGTTCGCGTAGAGGTCGCCATTTGTCTTCCAAACGAGCAGCCAAAAGCAGGCTTTCCACAAGATTTTGGAGTCTGTCCGTATCTTTAAGACCATTGTCGAGCAGCCTACTGCGCTGCTCAGACGTGAGATTTCGCTTAATCATCGTCTCAAAAACCAAGCGCAAAGAGGCGATCGGAGATTTTAGCTCGTGCGTGATGCTGAGTAAAAAATTGCGACGTTGGCGTGCCAACGAAACTTCCCTTGACGCGCTCCGCCGAATCACCCAGAGTCCCCAAACCAAACATGCTGTAAAGAATAGGCCCTCTGCCACTATCATCCGGCGACCGCTACGCCATCTATTTTCAGTATGCATAAGATCCTCCTCGCCATTAAGCACGGAGGTGTCAGAAGAACGCAACTCAATGATCCGTTTTTCCCGTTCAAATAAGCGGTCATTCTGTTGCCAAAGATGAAATGACCACCACCCAAAGGCCAGAATCATATAGCCAATGACAAAATGCGAAAGCGTAGTCGTCTGAAGTCGCTTCATGGGTAGAAAATATGGCCAATTAATTGAATGTGGTCAAGGTGTTGAATGTGGTCAAAGTGTGAACATTGACCACATTCAATTATTAAACTCACCATTCCTGACTCATCGGGTGGATCATCAGTTCATCCACCAGTACATGCGGAGGTGCATTCAGGATATAGGAGACTGCCGCTGCAATATCATCTGCATGAAGAAACTTTGCCTGTTGCGGCTCACCCTGTTCGGCTTGATGGAAATAGGTATCTACTAAGCCTGGATAGACAACGCTTACTTTGATCCCCAGCGGACGAACTTCGCGACGAAGGCTTTCAAAAAATGCGTGTTGAGCATATTTACTAGCCGTATACAAACTTCCAGAAGCAAAGGTTCGCTTCGACACATCTGATGCAATACCTAAAATATGGCCCGTACCTACCGCTTTCATGTGCGGCAATACTGCGCGGGTAAGCAGAAAAGTACCTTTTACATTTACGTCCATCACCCGATCCCAATCCTCTGGAGTGATCTCTTCAGCAGGCTTGAAAACGCCAATGCCTGCATTGTTTATCAAACAATCAATACGCTTAAAATCGCGCATTACTTCTGAGACGACCGCATTCACTTGATGTTCATCAGACACATCACAAACGAAGGAAAGGGCTTTGCCACCAGCCTCATCAATTTCATGCTCCAGCTCGCCGATTTCTTCAGCATTACGCGCAAGGACTATTACGAAGTGCCCTTCGTGGGCTAAACGGAGCGATACTGCCCGGCCAATGCCTCGTGATGCGCCGGAAATTAGAGTGATTTTTTTTGTCATTTATTTAAGATGTCATTAAGGGTCATTGGGGTCATTGGGGGTCATTGCATTGGGGTCATTGGGGGTCATTGCATTGGGGTCATTGGGAGTCATTGGGGGTCATTGGGGAGTCATTGGGGTCATTGGGGTCATTGCGAGTCATTGGGGTCATTGGGAGTCATTGGGGTCATTGGGGAGTCATTGGGAGTCATTGGGAGTCATTGGGGGTCATTGGGGTCATTGGGAGTCATTGCGAGTCATTGGGGTCATTGGGGTCATTGGGGAGTCATTGGGGTCATTGGGAGTCATTGGGGTCATTGGGAGTCATTAATGACTCTAATGACTAAATGACTAAATGACCTAAAAAAGTCCGTGCAATTCCGCCTGAACCATTTCCAGCACCTTGGCGGCATGCTCTTTATTAGAGGTAAAATCAAGGTTGTCCACATTAATGATCAGGAGCCTGCCTTCCCGATAGCCATTGATCCAACCATCATAGCGGTCGTTGAGGCGCTTTAAATAATCAAGGCTGATACTGCCCTCATAGTCGCGACCACGCATCTGAATGTGCTCTACCAGGGTAGGAATACTTGCTTTTAGATAAATAAGCAAATCAGGGGCTTTCACCTGCGACACAATGGACTGAAACAAGGTCATGTAATTCTCAAAATCACGACGTTCCATCAGGCCCATGTCAGCAAGGTTAGGAGCAAAAATGAAGGCATCTTCGTAAATGGTACGGTCTTGAATAACAGTACGGCTACCTTGTAAAATTTGTAATACCTGTTGATATCGGCTGGAAAGAAAGAAGACCTGCAGGTTGAACGACCACCGTTTCATGTCCAGATAAAAATCAGACAAATAGGGATTGTTTTCTGTGGTTTCATAGTGTACATCCCAGCCAAAATTCTTGGCCAACATCTCGGTAAGGGTTGTTTTACCCGCACCGATATTACCGGCGATAGCGATGTGCTTAACGGATTTCTTTTCAGAAGGCAATGCTGAGGCCATTATTTCTAGTTAATTTGTTGATTCGTATATCTTGGGATTTGTTCATCACAGGAGCGAAGGTAGAAAACCCTCAAAACTTTCCTGATCCCTTTCAACTTTCCCAGTTTTCAAGGCCATTCTTCGCAATGATTGTGGCGTGGTTTTCCCACAAAGTTCTTCTATTCTCACCCATGTTATCGCTTTGGTTTCCAAAAGATTGCGTTGAATTTCAGCTGCTTCCGGCACGCTGAAAAGAAATCGCAGATCGAAGTGCAAATGTGCAGGTTCGTTTCCCCGTGATGGTATCTCGTGTACATCCAGATCAAAAATTGCCAGGGAAGACAAAGCCAATTCTCTGATCCCACATTCTTCTATGGCTTCTCGCCGGGCAGTTTCAGCCATAGAATCATCGGTTTCATCAACATGGCCACCTGGCTGTAACCACCGGTCGAGTTTGGTATGGTGCAGTAGTAGCACCGAGCCGCCGTCCGCAGAAAGCACCCAGGCTGATCCGGTTAAGTGTCCTTCTTGCGTTCTACGTTGCCAAAAATGCTCATTACGTTCTACGAAATCAATGGTTTGGGTCAAAAACGTCTTTTCCTCCTCAAACTTAGTGCTATGTTGGCGAAGAAGGGTGAGTGTTTCAAGTTTATTCATCTACTTATTTTTACATTTTTGGCTTTCCAACCTCCTCCAGCAGCTTTTGAAAAACCATCCGGAGCCTTTCCTCTTTTTTTATGTCTACAATCTCTCCCGCATGTCTGATGCCCCCACCGTAATAGCGAAAGATCCAGGGCGCCACTGTCATAGCAGCTTCCACAAAGGTATAGGCAACGCCTGTATTTATAAACCAAACAAACATCAAAGCATTCAGTAAGATGGAGTTGACCCCATTCTTAATATCACCTGCATAAAACTGTCCCGCCCCGGGCAATATGAAACTAAGTGTACGCGCGATCTTTGGGCTTTTGCGTGATACCTGCTCAGCTTGGCGCATCAGGCGCTCGAATGATGCACGTCCCTCCACATTTTCAGCAGCGATTAACGGCAATAGATCTATTCGTGCCAAATCGAATTCATGAATACCAAAATGCGCCGCGCCGAGATAAAGTTGCTTCCGACTCACCCAGGGTTCTGGTAAATTTTTGGGCAGCGATAGCAGTTCAAGTATTGCCTTTTTATACTGATTTTGGAGCATCAGCATACCTGTTTTAGAGAACAAAGCTTCATAGCGCAGGCTATCAGTATCCGCACTTTCATACAGCAGATCACAGTAAAAAGCTGCTTTCTCAAATTCCCCTTGGTCAGCATAAAGTGCTGCCAATTGGCTTCGGCATTCATCCCGATAGCGGTCGCCACTAAAAAAAAGCACCCGTTGGTAGGTTTTTAGCGCAAGTGAGCGATCCTCGGTAGTCGCTTGTTCGCGCGCAAATAGCAGCGATTCAGCAACTGTTTGGGCGGAAATAAAATGAACCGTGCTAATCCAGCACAGGAAAAACAAGAGCTTCTGTGTCATGTTGCCAGCGGTTAAATTTGTTTTTATTGTACCGTCGTGCGGCTTTGTTTGAGCCGTAAAGATTGCCCACGTAAAATCCAACCGCCAAGCCTCCATGTACCCAGCCCCAAAAAGTATCCCTGCCTTCTTGCTCATATCGACGATAGGCCAGCCAAGTATTCACCCCCACAAAAAGGAGGCTGATCAGACCGTCTTTCCATTCCCCAGCATAGGCTTTGCCCAAGCCTGGTACAGGCACAGAAAGTGCCGTAGCCACCCAAGGCTTCTTCTTTTTAGCACTTTCCGCTCGCTTAATCAGATTTTCAAGGTCTGGGCGTCGTGGAAGTTTTTCCTCGCTTGGAATCGCTTTGATCGACTTTCGGGCATCGGGCCATTTTTGCTCCAACATATTGGAATACAATACGATACGCCGGATTTGTGTGCTGTCAAACAGGCTCGTTTCCGTAACCAACGTACGCGCTTTATCAGGGTAGCCGCCCCGAAGCAGCAGTTTGGAATATTCCGTGTAAAGTAACCGGGATTCAGGGCGTGGAGGAAATTGCCATTGGGCCCATTTTTCAAGACCGCGTTCTGGTGTATCACCTCGGCGGTAAACGCGAAGCAGGTCGGCCCGGAGGGTGTCGTTTTCGGGTCGGAGGAAGATCAATCGTTCGTACTCTTCGGCAGCCAAAGCATATTGTCGTGATTGGAGTAGGTAGCGTGCATAGGCACGGGAATTTGGGTAGTCGTAAATGTCTTGGGCCTTGAGGTTGCTTGAGAGGATTAAGAGTAGAGGAAGGAGGAATTTGTTCATTACCAGGGGAGGGAAACAGGAAATAAGGTTTGCCATAAAATTATCCTAAAACGGAGTTACATTGAGCCCATGCTTAAGGAAAAAGTACTTCAGGAAAATGGTGAGTTGGTAGCAATTTTTATTGCTTCTGTTAAAAAAGCTTCACAAAGCCAAGCGCGGAGCTAATCACGGTTCTCCTGTCAAAATATTCAATCTCTACCACCCCACCGGATCTTTAAGCACCCTACGCTCCTGGTCAATTTCATACAACTCAGGGCTAAATCCATTGCAACGGCTTAGTCGATCAAAAGTGCACACAACACCGCGCACTAAGCCCAGCTTTTTAACGGCCTCTAAACCATATTCTGAGCAGGAGGGATGAAAACTGCAATGCAGATTGTCTTGTGTAGAAAAGAAGGATTTGTAAAACAAAAAAAGTCCTGAAAACACATATTGCAACTCATTGGGATTGTCCTGGGTAAGCGAAAACTGCGCCGCGAGCCGGGGCTTTGATTTAGCCGAAAAGGCTTGTTTAAGGCACGCAATATCTTGATTTTTAATGGCCTGTGCATGCATATTACCCGCCAGGAGGAAGCTCAAAATCATAAGTACTATCTTCATCGACTTGATTGATAATGACGTTATTTAGGGTCATAATGCGTACAAATTCGCCTGCTTCGCGGTAAAATATCTGGTAGATCTTTCCCGGCACCGGAAGGCTGTTATGTACGGTATAGTCTTGGAAATAAAATTTGGAAATCAGTTTTTGATCCTTGTCATAAAATGCTGCTGCCGTAAGCCGCTTATTTTCAAGCGCCAGATCAACTGGCCCAAGATAGGGATTCAACTTCTCAGGGGGCAACCATCGGGAAATAACCTGGCCGCCGCCTTGTTGAATATCGCCAGGCGTATAGCCGACTTTCGCCAGTCCAAAATCGTTGAGTTGTTGACTCAGAATCAGATTAAAAATGGAAAACTCTCCCACCGGTGGCACCATTTGTTGCGACAACAGTGTATCCGATTTAATACGATACATGAATGTATCACGCACAAACCATTGCTCCGGCTCTGGAAACCGAATATCGTAAACAGTTTTATGCCTGTTTTTGTCAAAAAAAATTGTCCCTGTAATAAGACGACCCTGGTCTTTGCCAGTTTCTTTTTCTTTAATGGAGAAGTCTGATCTGAAACGATAAAAATCAGATTGAGCTTGCAGGGAATAAGCCGCAAAAAACAGCATCACCCAAAATGAGCATCGGCTTGAAATACGCATCGTAGTATCAGAAGTTGTAATCGCGTGAATGGAAAATTAGCATTCAAGCATTTCTTAGGGCGTTTTCGGGCATTGGATTTTGGTTGGAAACCATCAAATTTTATTTCATCCAGCGTTAAATTCTTAACCAGATTACCCACCTACAACTGCAAATTTTGCCTTGCCTGAAATAAAATTTGTTCGCTTTTAGCTCAAAACCAATTCCCGAACAAGCGCTTAGTAGAACGAGGCCCATAAAACTAAGTAGGCATAAAGTGCCACCCATAACAAAGTCCCCGCTGCACAACCAAAAATAGCTTGCCTGCCCTCCTTTTTCTTAACTATCGGATCATCAATAGCGATGTAAACCAGAAACACCCCGACTACTGAGCAACAAAAGCCCCAAAGGAAGCCAGGTATGCCCAACAAAGCACCTTCCTGCGGAGCAGTGCCGCCAAAAAGTGACCCGGAAATATCTCCCCCTTCTAAGGCATATTGTGCCATGGGGTCTCCTTCTCTTAAAAGTTGAGATTGAGTCACTTTGGATTTAAGCACCGCTTGTTCCAATGCTGTAATTAAGGCCATTTCACTGTCAATTTTTGAAAGGTCATCGCGAAAAATATGGGACAAGTTCTTGGCTGGTATGGAAGCTGACGTTATACTTGCGATCAGCATGAAGAGTACAACTATTTTTTGCACAGCGGTTAAATTTTTAAGATCAGGATACCATGGTGTAAAAATATAAAATCGGGTTGCCTTGATGGTTCTTAACGGTAAGATGATATTCCGTTCAGCGGAAAAGAAGCCCCGTTGAACGGGTTAAGGCATGCAAACTTCTATCCTTTTTTTTCAATAATATTAGTCACGCTTATTTCGAGCTTTGAAACGGAGAAGACCATACGATTTGAAAGCCAATCGAGTTTAATCAAGATTCGGGCATAAGCTGATTATTTCCCTAATTTGGGGGGATTTTATACCTGGATTCCTTACAAAAGCTACACTTATCACATTGACCACATTCACATCATGCTGATATCTATCACAAGCCTCAATAAGACCTACCTCATGGGCACAGAAGTAGTGGAAGCCCTCAAAGACGTGACACTCAACATTGAAAAAAATGAGTACGTAGCCCTTATGGGTCCTTCAGGCAGTGGAAAATCCACGCTGATGAACCTGCTGGGTTGCCTGGATTCACCTACGAGTGGAGAATATTGGCTCAATGGAACAGAAGTAAGTACCATGGACGATGGCGAATTAGCTGAAGTACGAAACAAAGAGATCGGTTTCGTATTCCAGACCTTCAATCTGATGCCACGTCTGAGTGCCCTTGAAAATGTAGCGCTTCCACTGGTTTACGCGGGTATTGGTCGCGAAGAACGGCTCGATATAGCGCGAAAAACGCTCGAATCCGTGGGACTTGGCGATCGTGTAACCCACAAACCCAATGAGCTCTCCGGCGGACAACGCCAGCGAGTAGCGGTAGCACGTGCCCTCGTAAATAACCCAGCCATCATCCTTGCGGATGAGCCTACCGGCAACCTGGATACAAAAACAAGTTACGAGATCATGGGCCTTTTTGAGCAAATTCATAAAGCGGGCAATACCGTCATCCTCGTTACGCACGAACAGGATATTGCACTCCACGCCCATCGAATCGTACGTCTTCGCGACGGATTGATTGAAAGCGACCTGCCCAACGAAAACATTGTGCGTATGGCGAATGTGGTAATGAATGCGTAATAGTTCCATCCACCTTATTTGTCAGGCATAAAAAAATCTCCAGCGGCTTCAAGCTGCTGGAGATTTGTGCGATTCATCCTCAAACGACTTTAAGGCGTCAAATGTGATGACTCAAAGCCGTCTTACCTTATAACTTACTTTACTGCGGATTTACCTTAATCAGCTCCACCTCAAATATCAAAGTAGAATACCCTTTGATAATTGCGCCACGGCCACGTTCGCCGTAAGCAAGGTTGTAAGGGATAAAGAATTTAAATTTGTCCCCTTCTTTCATGTACTGCAAGCCTTCTGTCCAGCCCGGGATAACGCCGTTGAGCGGAAATTTAGCCGTTTGGCCGCGGTTAACCGAGCTATCAAAAATGACCCCATCAATCATTGTACCATGGTAGTGGACCTCCACTTTGTCTGTGGACAAAGGCGAAACCGTTCCAGTACCGTGCTTCATCACTTCATATTGAAGACCACTGGCAGTAGTGGTCACTTCTTTACGCATTTTATTTGACTCTAAAAATTTAGCGTTGTTGGTTTTCCACATGCCTGAAGAGATCGATTGCTCTATTTTAGGTGCGCTTTCGGCTGTGAATTGGGTGGGTTGGCCTTTCAATACCGCGTTGAGTGCTTCGAGAAAAAGTTGGGCGTTCAGGTCGGTACCAAGTAAACGCTTGGCTGTTTCTCCAGCCACCATACCATGGGCATAGTTCAGGCTATCCAAGGCTGTTTTTAGTTCAAGCTTAGGTGTAGCTGTTGGGGCTTTTGTTGTTTGGGCAAAAATACCCATTGAGATAAATACAAGTGAGAGTGCAAAAATGAGTTTTTTCATGTTTAAAAGTTGAGTTGTAGGTAATGACCTGTTTTTGAAAAGGTATAGTAAGCCTCCCAATGGGCTGACGCGCGATTCCCATTTACCTTAGCATCGCTGAATTCAACGCGGAGATCTTTCCCCGTAGTGAGCAGCATTTCCCACATCGCAGCAGCCTCCTTTCCTGAACGAAAGTCAAACACAGCATCCCTAAATGTAGCTTCAGGATGGCAAAGGGCGCCCATCGTTACGTAATCCTTCTGCTGAAAGGCGGTGTAGAACTTCGTGATGGTTTCGTCATTGGTCGTCATTAGATCATTGGCCAGATTACTTCCCATGGCACTGCTTAAATTTCTTCCCACTACCGCAAGGGCAAGGGTCGTTTCGGCCCACCTCTTTTTCGCGGACAATGGGTTGTGTGCGTTGCACAGGGCCATTGTGACCTGCTGATTGAGCTGCGCGCTGCGCTGCTGCCTGTGTTTCAGTCTGTTGTTGGGTATTATTGGTGCGCAAACGACTGGCTTGAGCCCGTCGTTGTGCTTCTGCCTGGGATTGGGCGGCTTGTGCCCGACGCATCTCTTCCTCATTCGGAAGAGCGAGCGAACCTTTTAGCAAGAATGAGGTCACTTGTGAATTGATATGGCCGATAAGACCTTCAAATAGATTGTAGGCCTCCATTTTATAAATCACCAGCGGGTCTTTTTGCTCGAAACTTGCGCCTTGAACCGACTCTTTCAAATCATCGACATTCCGGAGGTGCTCTTTCCATGCGTCATCAATGAGCGCGAGTGTGGCCACCTTTTCAATATCCCGCATCACCGTTTTGCCTTCAGATTTGATGGCATCCTCCATATCAGCACTGACATTATAGCCAGCGGTACCATCAGTGTAGGGCACTACAATACGTTTGTAGCGTTGGCCATGTTCAGCGAAGATGCGCTTTATTTCAGGCAGGATTCGTTCGCCTACCTGTTTTGATTTGTGCTCATAAAGGCTCAAAACCTGGTCCTGAAAGGTGTCTATGACCGTACCAACCTGCGCAGACTTAAACCAGGTCGGATCCATTTCAGGGTCAACTCCGATGAGTCGGATACTGTCCAGTCGGAATGTATCATAATCACCACCTTCGCGGTGTACATGTGTTAATTCAGAGGTTATTGCGGTGAAAGCATTGTTGATATCGACAGCAAGACGGTCGCCAAACAGCGCATTACGGCGTTTTTTATAGATCGCCTCTCTCTGGATGTTCATCACGTCATCGTATTCGAGCAATCGCTTACGAATACCGAAGTTGTTTTCTTCTACTTTTTTCTGTGCCCGCTCAATAGAGTTGGTCACCATGGAGTGCTGAATCACATCCCCTTCTTTATGGCCCATTTTGTCCATCAGACCGGCGATACGGTCACTTTGAAAAAGACGCATCAGGCTGTCCTCGAGCGAGACATAGAAATGCGAGGAGCCCGGATCGCCCTGACGACCGGCACGACCACGCAACTGGCGGTCTACCCGACGGCTCTCGTGGCGCTCGGTACCGATGATTGCCAGACCACCGGCTTCTTTCACGCCAGGTCCAAGTTTGATGTCCGTACCACGACCAGCCATATTGGTAGCAATGGTCACATTTCCTGCCAGACCTGCTTCTGCAACCACTTCAGCTTCGCGCTGGTGCTGCTTAGCGTTCAATACATTGTGTTCAATACCACGCATTTTCAGCATACGCGATAGTAATTCCGATATTTCAACAGAGGTTGTACCGACCAAACAAGGCCGACCGGCTTCCCTGAGTTTAACGATGTCGTCAATTACGGCATTATATTTCTCGCGGGCGGTTTTGTAAACCATATCCTCCTCGTCATTACGGGTGATAGGGCGATTGGTTGGCACAACTACTACGTCGAGCTTGTAAATATCCCAAAGCTCTTTGGCCTCGGTTTCGGCCGTACCGGTCATACCTGCCAGCTTATGGTACATCCGGAAATAGTTCTGAAGGGTAACCGTTGCATAGGTCTGGGTGATTTCGCCCACCTTTACATTTTCCTTGGCTTCCAGCGCCTGGTGAAGGCCATCAGAATAACGGCGACCTTCCATGACACGACCAGTTTGTTCATCCACGATTTTCACCTCACCTTCCAACACGATGTACTCGTTATCTTTTTCAAAAAGCGTATAGGCTTTCAATAACTGCTGAATAGCGTGAATCCGGCGGCTTTTTACGCCATAATCCTGGGACAACTTCTCCTTGGCTTCTATTTTTTCATCATGGGTCAGCTCCGTATTACTGTCGATCTCCATGAGGCTGATCGAGATATCGGGCATGATAAAGAAATCAGCCTCATTGTTGAACCGTGAAAGATATTCTACGCCTTTTTCAGAGAGGTCAACCTGACGATTTTTCTCATCAATATTAAAAAGCAACTCCCTGTCCACTTCAGGCATCCGCTTTGCATTTTCCTGCAAATAGATATTTTCCGATTTTTGGAGCAGTACTTTCATGCCATCTTCGCTCAAGAATTTGATAAGCGGGCGAGATTTGGGCAGCGCCCGGTGCGCACGCAACAGTGCCAGGCCACCGCCGCCTTCTTCTGCTTTCGCATTTCCTTCAGCAATAAGCTTTTTGGCTTCGTTTAAGAATTGTGAAGCAAGCTTTGTTTGTTCTTCGAGCAGGCGTTTTACCGTCGGGTTAAGTTCCACATATTCCTGATCTTCCGCTCCGCGGGTTACCGGGCCGGAAATAATGAGCGGTGTACGGGCATCATCGATCAATACAGAGTCCACTTCGTCCACAATGGCGTAATGGTGTTTGCGCTGCACCAGTTCGTCGGTGGTGGTCACCATGTTGTCGCGCAGGTAGTCAAAACCAAATTCGGCGTTTGTACCAAAGGTGATGTCTGCACGGTATGCATCGATACGTTCCTTCGAGTGTGGGCGATATTTATCGATGCAATCCACCGTTAGAAACAGAAATTCATAAATAGGTCCAACCCACTCAGAGTCCCGGCGGGCCAGGTAGTCATTGACCGTAACGATTTGCACGCCTTCTCCTGCCACACCATTGAGATAGGCAGGCAGGGTACCGACGAGGGTTTTCCCTTCACCGGTGGTCATTTCGGCAATTTTGCCATCATGCAGCACCATACCACCGATAAGCTGCACATCGTAGTGAACCATGTTCCATACGATCTCTCCCCCGGCAGCCAACCAGGTGTTTTTCCAGTAGGCCTTCTCTCCGACAACGGTCACGTGAGCTTTGCCAGCTTTAGCAGAAAGACTCCTGTCATGATCCGTAGCGGTCACTTCTAAAGTTTCATTGTACGAAAATCTACGGCTGGTTTCCTTTACCACAGCAAAAGCCTCGGGTAGGATGCTGAGCAGGACATCTTCCAGGGCCTTGTCCCGGTTTTTGCGGAGCTCATCCACCTCCTTAAAGAGCCCCTCCTTGGTATTAAAATCCTCAGAATCAATGGCTTGTTGATTGATAGCGGAGATTTCTGCATCAATATCGCTCAAATATTCTTTGATACGCTGACGAAACTCAAGGGTTTTGGAACGCAGTTCATCATTGGAGATAGACTGATATTCTTCGAAGTACTTATTAACTTCAATGACCATAGCGTAATACTGCTTGAGATCGCGGTCTTGCTTGGTGCCGAGTATTTTTTTTATGAATCCGAACATCTATTGGAATGTGGTCAATGTGATAAATGTGGTCAGGTTGTGGATAAACCCTTCTTCGCGCTGCGCATTATGGCCGGTAAGCGGTTTAAGCCGCAAATATAACCGTTTGCTTTTGCACAGATTAGCTGCGCTGCATATTTCGTTCCATGCTCAGGAAAATAGCCTAATTTGACAGAATGGCAGAGTATGGCGGATCTATCCCAAAAACATTTCTTTTTTTGGCAGTTTCTTCCATTTTTTTTAAAAAAAGCAGGCAGGGTTAGATCCATTTTAAGCTTTCTACAATTTTTTTCAAAACGTGACACTTATTTCAGGGTAAAATCTACCTTTGCTCCATATCCGCTGTAGCACTTGGTGCAAAGGAGGATTACCTTATATTTAAATATTTTTTTCACTAAACTTTCTGACAGGTGGAATACGGGAATTTTCAAAGGAGAGACAATGACAATCGGGACAGTAACGACCGCGACCGAGGCGGCAATGGTGGCGACCGTGGTGGCTTCCGCGAACGCAGTGGCGATCGTGGCGGGTACGGCGGTGGTGGTGATCGTGGTGGCTTCCGAGGCCCCGACCGGCGAGACGGCGGTTATGGCGGCGGCGGTGGATTCCGTGGCGGCGGTGATCGTGGTGGTTATGGCGGCGGCGGCGATCGCGGTGGTGATCGCGGCGGATTCCGTGGCGGCAATGATCGTGGTGGCGGTGACCGTGGCGGCTTTGGCGGCGGCGGAGAGCGTTTCGAAGATGAGAGCGTATTTTCCAAGCGTGTACGCGCTGGCAAACGACGCACTTACTTCTTCGACGTAAAAAAAACACGTGGCGACGATTACTTTATCACCATCACAGAGAGCACACGCCGTGAAGACGGCTTTGGCTACAAAAGACACAAACTCTTCCTATACAAGGAGGACTTTAACCGCTTTGTAGCTTCGCTCAATGAAGTGGTGAACCACGTCAAAACGGAGCTCATGCCCGAATTTGACTACGAAGAATTTGACCGTCGTCAAGCTGAATGGGAAGCTCAAAATCGGGACAACGAAAACGACGACGAAGATAATCGCAACGACGATGGCCGTGACGAGCGCAGTGACGACGAAAAGCCAAAGTTTATGGCAAAAACGGCTACTGAGGAATCTGAAAGCGAACCTGCTGACGACGACGTTAAGCCTGAGGTCAAAGTAAAAGACGAAGACAATATTGAAGACGACTGGAAATAAGCCAGAAATTTCAATTTACTGAAATTAAGCGAATTTTTTGCCAAATACAAAGGCGAAACGACCTGCTGAAATGTGGGCGTTTCGCCTTTTTTTATTAGATTTGTTATGCATCCACTCTATCCAAATCTATTCACCCCGCTTGACCTCGGCTTTACGACACTACCCAACCGTGTAATCATGGGTTCGATGCACACGGGCCTGGAGGAAAAGAAAGATGATCTCCGGGCATTGGCCGGGTACTTTGCTACCCGTGCCCGCGGCGGAGTCGGGCTGATCGTAACAGGCGGTATTGCGCCCAATCGGCAGGGTTGGCTGGCGCCTTTTGGAGCAAAGATGACCTCCCTAAGCGAAGTAGCCAAACATCAGCATGTAACGTCGGCGGTCCACGGAGAAGGCGGAAAGATCTGTATGCAGATCCTGCATGCAGGCCGATATTCCATGCACCCGCTGCTCGTGGCTCCATCTCCGATAAAAGCGCCCATTTCGCCCTTTAAGCCCTGGAGCATGAGTCGTCGCCTCATTCAGGCTACGATTAATGATTTTGCAAACGCGGCCGCACTTGCCCGCGATGCCGACTATGATGGAGTTGAAATAATGGGGAGCGAAGGGTATTTGATCAATCAATTTATTGCCCCCCGTACCAACCATCGCCACGACGACTGGGGCGGTAGTTTTGAAAACCGCATTCGATTTCCCCTGGAGATCATGCGAAAAGTGCGGGAAAAAGCAGGAAAGAATTTCATCGTCATCTTCCGCATCTCTATGTTAGACCTGGTGGACGAAGGCTCCTCCTGGGAAGAAGTGGAACAACTGGCGCTTGCCATCGAAGCCGCCGGCGCGACGATCATCAATACCGGGATTGGCTGGCACGAAGCGCGGGTGCCCACGATAGCTACCCTGGTGCCACGTGGCGCCTACGCATGGGTCACCAAGCGATTGATGGGCAAACTCAACATTCCGCTCATTGCAACCAACCGGATCAATACGCCGGAAAAAGCAGAAGAGATCCTCCGGGAAGGGTTCGCTGATATGGTTTCCATGGCCCGCCCTTTTTTGGCTGACCCTGATTTCGTGCGCAAGGCACAGGCGCAGCAAGCCGATGAGATCAATACTTGTATCGCCTGCAACCAGGCCTGTCTGGATCAGATCTTTAGTGGCAAAAC
>CANJPT010000034.1 GCA_947476195.1 Lewinellaceae bacterium
CCGTGTACCGTTACCCTAATTGCTTATCTCCGAAGATAGACTCAACGAAGGCGCGTTTATTGAAAATTTGAAGCTTATCTATGCTTTCACCTACACCGATGTATCGGATGGGGATCTTAAACTGGTCGCTGATACTGATGGCGACGCCCCCTTTTGCCGTTCCATCGAGTTTTGTAAGGGCCAGGCAGGTTATCGGGGCTACCTCTGTGAATTGTTTGGCTTGCTCCTGCGCATTTTGTCCCGTGCTTGCATCCAAAACCAGCAACACATCGTGCGGGGCTCCGGGCAGTTTTTTGTCCATACTTCGGTGGATCTTGCCCAGCTCAAGCATCAAGTGGCTTTTATTGTGCAAACGGCCAGCAGTGTCAATAATGGCTATGTCGCAGTTGTTTTCAAGGGCATATTGAGTTGTTTCAAAAGCTACTGCAGCTGGGTCAGCATTCATGCCTTTCGAATAGAAGTCACAGCCTACGCGGTCGGCCCAGATCTTAAGTTGATCTACTGCGGCAGCGCGAAAAGTATCAGCGGCGCCCAATACAACTTTATGACCGCGTTGTTTGAATTGCCAGGCCAGTTTTCCGATGGTGGTCGTCTTACCCACTCCATTGACCCCGATCACAAGCAATATATAAGGCTTTTTACCTGCAGGAATGTCAAAGTCTTCCAAATCTTCGGTGTTGTTCTCGGCCAAAAGATCCACGATCTCATCGCGGAGAATTTCATTCAGTTCTTCGGTGTTGACATACTTGTCCCGGTTAACCCGGGCTTCTATGCGTTCGATGATTTTGACTGAGGTGTCCAGTCCAACATCACTTGAGATCAGGATATTTTCCACTTCATCGAGCACTTCAACATCCACCGTGCTTTTACCTGCGATCGCTCTGCCTAATTTGCCGAACAGCCCTTCTTTCGTTTTTTCAAGCCCCTTATCGAGGTCTTCCTTCTTTTCTTTATTAAAAAATTTATCAAAAAAGCCCATTTCTTAGGGTTTGAATTGGTTAAGTTATTTGTTGAATTTGAACAGCATGGACCACATTTATTTCCAGGTTTCTCCATGCGTACGCTTGAGTGCGTCCATAAGGTTTACCTTTTGACGGCGTGAGACCTCAATACTATCACCGTTTTCCATGATCAGGTAGCCGCCCTCTCCTTTAATGTAGGTTTTCATGAAGTTCATGTTCACGATATGCTTTTTATGAACCCGTACAAAATTGAAGCTTGTAAGTGCGTCTTCATAGGCTTTGATTGTTCGACTGGCCGTGATCTTGTTCCCCCCAATCAGCAAAAAATGGGTGTAATTGTTTTCCGCTTCCAGCCGGGTAATGTCAGAAAGCCGAACGAAATGCACCCCATCTATGGCCGAAATGCCAATTTTGTTGAAGGCATTGGGCGCGTTGGGGTTGTAAGTCTGCTGGAGCACCTCGAGGCGAGCCTTGGTTTCCGTGTTGCGGGGTTTGATCCGGCTAACCGCCCGGATAAGTTCTTCCCGTTCAATGGGTTTTGTCACATAGTCAATAGCCGCAAATTCAAAAGCCCGAATGGCATACTTATCGAATGCTGTGACAAATATGATGTCAAATGGTAAGTCCTCGAGTTGTTGAAGAGCCTGGAAGACCAGACCATCGGGCAGACTGATGTCGAGAAATGCCACATCGAAGCGGTTGCTACGGTCGTCGGCCAAACGAAGCAGATCTGCGTTGGAGCCGCCCTCTGCCACTACTTCCACGTCCGGGCAGCACATGCGGAGTAAATTCTTGAGGTTCTCCAAGCCTTCTGGCTCGTCTTCGATAATGAGTGCGCGTGTGAGCATGTAGGTAGATTGATTGATAATCGATGAAGGGATGACCCGCATTCCCTACGGTTTCTACGGGTGAAAAATTGATTGATTTGTATTTTTAGCCAGATTTAGGTTGCATTACCGAAGGGTAGCGCAAAAATCCGTTTTTATTTACATAAACATACTCGAAGTTTTCAGAAACTTTAAATACTGCTCTAAATGAGTCTCGTAATACTTAAGGTTTCCTTCTACGGAGTCCCTTTTTCAGTATGATTTGCTTTGGATTATGGCCTGATCGTCATCCCATGTCTATGTTGCTGTACTATGTGGCTGTTTATACCTATGGTTTTAGACCAACGTTAAGATCAATTCTGGATGTTCTTGGAAGAGAATCTGGTATTAGCCCCGAACCCTGCCCATGACAAGGTTGAAGTCATACTTCCGAGTATTTTAGGAATCTGTATGCGCCTCCTCACCAACATTTGGGGCAGGCTGCCATTTATTTTCACTTTTACCATTCCAACCTATGTACAAACACACCCGTAAGACGCTTTATCTCAGTGTGTCTCAAACGGTTGATTCCCGGTAGAAAAAGAATTGGCAACGGTGTCCCCTAACCCCATCAGGGTCAACTTCAGGGTGGCTCTGAGCGCGAAACTGCGCATGCCTGTTTAGGCTACACAATCAAATGGCAAGGCCATCCGCGAGGCGCGGCTGACTTTGGGTATCACGGAAATAGGAGCCTTGGCTTTGCCCCCTGGCCTGTACTTACGGATGCTTACCTCTGTAAAAAGCGGAAAATTATCGAGCTTGCAGAACCAAAAAATAAATTGTCTCGAATGTTACAAGGCAGGTGAACGTCCTTAAAACTCCCGAATCTTCAAGCGCGTTCCAAACTTCACTGTATCCAGATTATTCATTTTGCGCAGACTTTCCACCGAGGTGGCATATTGTCGGGCAATGTCTTCAAACGACTCATTGCGGCGCACCGTGTGGTATTGATACTGTTTGATACGTGGGGCTTGTTCTTCCTGAATTACAGCGGTTTGATTGCCGCTACCAGGTTTGTTTTTGCCGGCAGGTACATTGTTCTTTTGCGGAGCAACCGTTGGCATATTAGACAAAGCGGGCGCATCAATATGAATGCCAGAGTGTTTTTGCACATAAACCGGACGATAGAGTTTAAGCATCTGGCCAGGTTGTACAAAGTTGGATTCCAGGTCATTCCAGGATTTCAACTGAACACCTGAAATACCGAGGCGAGCCGCAAACTTATCGATTGACTCTATATCTTTAGGTTTGGCATTACTGATCCAATAACGGCCATCGCCAATATCAGCACTGGTGTATTTTTCAATGCTCTCTAATTTGTATTTCCTTGCACTACTCACCGAGTTCAGGTAACGGATAAAAGCTGGCATAACACGCTCCGGAACGATCACAAAGTGTCCATCTGTAGTTGGTGGTACATAATCACGCTTAAATCCGGGATTGAGGTCTTTAATTACTTCGTATGAAATACCTGTTGCGTCTGAGATGTCGCGAAACGAAATGCCTTCGTAAACATTAACATAGTCCGTCAGTTGCTGATCCAGATCAGGATTATTTGGCGTAATTCCATGAACCTGGAAGTAGTTGCAGATGTAAGTAGCTGCGATGAATGCTGGCACATAATTGCGCGTTTCTGCAGGAAGATAACGTTGAATCGTCCAAAAATCACGGCTTCCCGCACGGCGAATAGCACCGTTCACACGGCCTGCGCCACTATTATAAGCAGCCAGTGCAAGTGCCCAATCATCAAACTGTTTGTAAAGATCGCGTAAGTGGCGTGCAGCAGCATCTGTACTTTTTACGGGGTTACTACGATCTTCTACGGCTGTATTTGCACGTAGACCATATTCTCCGCCTGTACTGGGCATAAACTGCCATAGACCAGTTGCCCCAACGCGGGAAACAGCCTTTGGGTTAAGTGCCGATTCCACCACAGAAAGGTATTTCAGGTCTTCCGGAACACCATACTCCTGAAGCTTTGCCTCGTACAGTGGGAAGTAGGTAAGCCGCTTACCAAGCATATTGCGTGTTTTCTCGGTCTGGAACTGTACATACGTTTTGATATAGGCTTTCACCACGGCGGTAGTACGCAATTCAAGGCAACTACTCAGTGACCCAAGTCTTTCACGCAATTCGGTGTCACTAACGCTAATCTCGTACCCGCCTTTGACGACTAAAATATCAGATGTGTCAATCTCTTCTAAGTCAGAAATCTGTTGAGGCTCCTCCTTTTGAGCATAAACAACAATATTCGACAACAGGGCAAGGGCAAGGGCTAACCAGTAGCAAACAGATTTTTTTAGCTGCATTGTTTATTCAACGTCTAAACGGTATTCGGTTTAAGTCAGATTTTTTGACCAAAAAATATAGATGTTTTCGAGGCAATGCCCTGAAAACTGGACTACTGAAATGGTTAAGGAGAAAATAGGAGAGGCCGTTTAACGCCACACAATCGGTTTTATTCTTTGGGATCTGATAACAGGTGCCGATTTATGGTGTTCCTCCAAAAAGGAAGGCAAAAGTCCAAAACAAATTCCAATTATGGAACTATTTGGTTGTTAAAGTTGAAAATCCTCCATAAAATAGTCTCTTACGTGACAAATCAAATTCAGGATTAAACGCCACTCAGGATGTCGTAAAGCCGCTTTTTAAGGCGCAAAAACAAATTTTCCGGATTGCTTGCCCATCTGCCAAAAATAAACCCCTGGGTGAGGAAATAACCCAGATTCAAGGTGAATTGCTTCTTTTTGGACCAAGTTTTTTGAAAATACAAGCCTTCCATTTGCGTCAAAAACCGCAATCTTTTCAAAGGAACCCGCAGAAATCCAGGTACCGCCCAGTCCAAAAGGATTGGGAAATGTTTTAACCAGATCCTCAGCCTGATCCAATACAGGCCGTAACGCAGCGCCATCACTTCGGTACATCAGCGCCAGCGTAGGCCAGTTGGCCAAACTCAATTGGGTATTCAATTGAACATCCTCTTTGACCCGAAAAACGATTTTGAAAAGCCCAGAATACATTGCTGACTGCAAGTCATCTGAGAAATAAGAAAAAGACAATATGCCCTGCCCAACCTGATTCAATCCAAAGTTTTCCGTCGAAAGACCTGGAACAAGGGGCACTATTTTTTCAAATACCAACTTTGTGGGATCAAATTGAATGCTAAATTGTGCAGCAATCAGATCTGCTGCCGGAATTGAAAAGCTTGCTTCGACAAATCCTTTTTCCGGGAAGGCTGAAGCTACAGTCCTGCCATTTTCCCCACTTAACCAATCCACCATTAAAGGCCATTCACCCTGCGTTCGTTCTTCTGCAGCGACCGACAGGTTTGGAATGGCAGTATTATTCACGTCCCCAGTTTTGATGGCGGTGAAATCAAGATTACTAATTGGGTTGGTAAGCACCTGCACGGCCAGCGTTTCGGGAAATGGAGATTGGAAAGGATTCAGTGCATTGTCAAATGTATGGCTGGACGGCACAAAACGCCAGGCAGTGTTGTTTGCAAATTTGGAATCAATGCCCAGGATGAGTTTGCGCAATTGGACGATATCAAAGGTGGTGATGCTTCCAGAATGGTTGGCGTCGGCTGCAATTATTTTGAAAGGAGAACTGAGCGTTTCTATGCCAAGAATATGTTTGGAAATCAGCACCAGATCGTAGGTGGTGACACCGTTGATCGGATTGTCGTTCCGGTATGGCGCGAGGGTATGCGGAGCGCAGCCCGGCACGTTGGGGAGGCTAAAGGTTCCGTCAGCTGCGCTCAAGGTTCCGTCCATATTCACTTCAATTACCCCTGTACCCATTTCATCCTTAATCTTACCTTCCAGGCTTACTGTGACTGGATTTTGTTGGACTAAAACAGAATCAAAAGGAAAGGTCCAGATCCCACGGGCAAAGGTGGCAGCCACAAGCTCTTTCCGTATCGGGTTTAGCTCCAGATCAAAAACAGGGATGTAAGGCATGTTTCCACCCACCCGGTCCCAGGTCAGACCGCCTGTCGTGGTAAAATAAACCCCTGCATCTGTGGCCGCAAACAACACTTGGTCAGAATAGCCTGGGAGTATAGACAGGTCATTTACAGGTACCTGAGGCAAATTAGAAGAAATGTCTTGCCAGGTATTGCCATTATCGTCTGAACGGTGAATGCGCGGGATCTGTTCATTGTCACGGTAACCCGAATGACTAACAAATAGACGGTTCGATACACTCGTGGAGTACTGAACAGAAGTGACATAGCGCTCTGGTAATCCTGACGAGATATTTGTCCAGGCACCCGCTGGTTCGCGCCGCCAGACATTGCCGTCTGAAGTACCTGCAATCAGTTTATTCACTGCGACCGGCGATTCATTCAGGCAAGAAATGGTGTGGAATCTTGCACCAAAAATATTTCCATCGGTGAGGTCTCCGGAGAGTATGCCCCAGCCGCCGCCAGCGTCTTTGCCGTAAACACGGTAAGTGCCTGCATAGAGTCGGTTGGGGATATTGGGACTCATAAAAAACGGCGTGTCCCAGTTGGTACGATCCGAAGTGCTGAGTGCACCAGAACCGAATTGCCACGAATTGCCACCATCAGTGGTCTCGTGGATGGCACCATTTTGGATCTCCACCCAGAAATGTTGTGCATTTACAGGGTCAAATGCACAGCTAAAACCATCCGCGGTAAAAATGGATGTCCAGTTATTGGGGTTTAACCCATTGCCTTTTTGGATACCATTGTCCTGTGCACCTGCCCAATATTTGTCTGGCTCGTGCGGGTTAAAGTTGGTTCTGTAAAATTGGGTAACGGGTAGATTCAGGGACTTTGTCCAACTCACTTGTCCGTCATTGCGGTACACTCCGCCATCATTTGACCAATAACGCCGCCCGCTTTGGGTAAAAATAAGGTCGTGGCAATCTGCATGACCGCTCCCGGCGTTGAACCACCCACTATTCCCGGAGGGTTTACGCCACATCTGAATACCAAGAAAGTATAGCTCCTCGTCATCGACCGGGTTTGTGCGGATCTTGCCAAAATACCAGCCAAAGTCGCCGCAAGTATCTTCCAGCTGAATGATGTTGATGGGCGTCCACGTGGCTCCTCCATCGGTCGTTTTGTATAGTTCGCCTGGCGTGCTGAGCGAATCCATATACACCACATACACCTTGTTTGGGTTTGTCAGTGAGATGGCGAGGCCAGTACGGCCCATTACCCCTGTTGGCAAACCACCAGCAAGTTGTGTCCAGGTATTGCCACCATCGATGCTTTTATACACGCGGGCATGCGGTCCGTAAATGACAGATTCAAAATTATTGCGGATACGGTCCCAGAAGGAAGCATACAGGATCAGCGGATTGGCAGGCGACTGCACGAGATCGCTTGCGCCGGACTGATCGCTCACAAAAAGCACTTGCTGCCAGGAATTTCCACCATCGGTACTTTTGTAAATACCTCGCTGATTGTCGCGCACATATGGATTTCCCATGGTAGCTGCCCAGATCACAGATGGATTCGTGGGATGCACGATAACTTTAGAAACGATGCCGGTCGGGCTATTGGCCAGGTGGTGCCAGGTTTCCCCGGCATCGCTGCTTTTGTAAATGCCATCGCCGTTGAAAACGTTGGAAGGCATATTAGGGTCTCCAGTACCTGCATACACAACATTGGAATTAGATGGATCGAATGTAATGTCGCCAATAGAAAGTTCAGCGCTTTCGTCAAAAACAGGATGCCAGTTTACAGCGCCATCCGTGCTTTTGAATATTCCACCTCCTGAAAATCCGGCAAGCACCGTATTCTCATCATCAGGCTTTGCAGCCAGGGTATTGCACCGACCGCCAACATTCATAGGGCCTTGCTGTGTCCAATTGGTCAGGTTGGTACCGCAATTGAGTTCGCGGGATTGAGCCGTTTCAGAAATTCGGGTTTGCTGCATGGTTTTGCGCCAGCCTTGCCAATCAAAATCGAAGTCGGGATAAGAACGCTGGAAAGCAAACAGGTCGTATGGCTCACTTTTTCTGTCGAGGGCGTTGGTGTGCGGGAGGTTGTTTTTTCCGCAAGCGAACAGGATTAGGGTAAAAAATATCGGGTAAGAGAGATGCTTGATCATGGTATCGGTATGGTCGGTTTTTGAAGGTGGCCAGCAAGGTTGTTTTGACAGGATTTACAGGATGAACAGGATTTTTCATCCAAAAATCTCAATCATGTTCATCTTGTAATTCCTGTCAAAACCTTGTACTTGTAATACAATCATTTTAAGAAGCCAAAATTACGCCAAGTTGTTCCATCCATAAAAACAAATTGCCGGGGCAAGCATGGTCGCCCCGGCAATAATATTCGATGACAAGTTGTTCAGGTTATCTCACCACCGCCAGTTTCCGAACAAACACCTGACTATCGACCCAAACTGAGACGGAATATATCCCCGCCGGACTGCTGCTCAGATCGATGGATAGATTCAAGACATTTGTTTTTACAGCCGGGTTTTCCCAGACCAGTCTTCCGGCCACATCCCGGATCTCCACGCGAAGTGCAGCGGTCTCATGCAGTTTAAGCAAGAGGGAAGCATGTCCTTCGGTAGGATTGGGAGAAAGCTGGAATTGCTCGAACATGGTGGCTTCTGCTGTACCTAAGGGTGAATTAACCGCAACAGTGGTTGTTTTAGTGCAGCCACTACCGGCATCTGTGACCGTGACGGTATAAATGCCGGCATCAAGCCCGACCAGATCCTGGGTGGTCGCTCCATTGCTCCACAAATATTGAAATGTCCCTGTGCCAGCTGATGCAGTCAGGTTAATGGCACCATTGTTTGCATTGGACGGCGATTCGTTGATAACGGTGTAGCTAAGCACAAAGGCAGGAGGCTGGGTGACAATGATACTTGTGCTTTGGAAAACACAGCCTCCGGCATCACTGACCTTCACACTAATGGTTGCCGGAGCATTGTACGTTGCGCAGCTGCTGGTGGAACCATTCGACCAGAGGTAGGCATAGGGCGGAGTACCATCGGTTACTACGATACACAAGTTGGTGATTCCATCACAATTCACAATGGCCGGGTCAATCGTTGCGATTAATTGGGGCGCTTTGGTTACAACGACGGTTCCTGATACAATGCAAGTTCCTACGCTTACAACCACCGTATAAGTCCCAGGCAGGGTAGCCGTTGGGCTCGGACAATTGCTACAACTTAAGCCTGTGGAAGGCGACCAGGCATAGGTTGAACCGGGGCTGTTGTTACCGCTTTGAAGTTGAACAGAAGGGTTGGCACAGTTGATCGGCCCACTGACGGTCGGATTGACGCTTGGCAGATTGGGGTCAGCAATAACACTGACCACATCGGTATTCGTGCAGCCGTTTGCCGTATTTGTGATGAGCAATGTATAAGTGCCAGGGGTGCTGACCGTTGGATTGGGTTGGGTGGAGGAATATCCATTGGGTCCCGTCCAGAGTAAAGCAAAGTTCGCGCCAGTGCTGCTGCCAGCACTGGATAATTGCACGGTAGGATTATTGCAGGAAATTGTCGCGTCCGGACCAGCAGATGCGCTTGGAGTATTGGTATCTTCTGTAATGATCAGATCTACATCCTTCGTACAACCGGTTGCAATTGATTTTACCGTGATGACAATAACGCCTGGTTGACAAATCTGAATCGGAGTACCCGGAGGAACTACCTGACCCAGATAGATAAACTGATAACCCGGCAAATTGGGCGCTGTGAAAGTAGCGCATGGATTTACACAGGTCAATACAGCCGTTGGAAGATCGATACTCGGCAACTGAGTATCTTCTGTGACCACTACACTTGTAGTATTGGTACAACCATTGGCAGCAGTGGCAACCACGGTATACGTACCAGCACATGATGCAGATGGCGGATTTCCAGGAACTACACAGGGGCCTGACCAGTGGGTAGTGGTATTCGGACCAACTACTGCATTCAGCAGGACAGTGGGGTTATTGCAGGTAATGGTCCCGCTTTGAGCAGACAGCGTAGGAGGAGTTATATTTTGATCTACTGTGGTGGTTGCCGTATTGGTACAGGAATTTGCCGGATTCGTGACGGTCACGGTATAAACGCCGGCACATGTTACTGTAGTGCCGTTTAAACAGGGTCCTGACCAGGCAAAGATTGTCCCTGGCACATTTGAAGTGGCAATCAATTGTGATGACGAATTCAGACAAGTAATTGCTCCGCTGTTGCTGGCCGTTGCTGGAGGTTGTGCGACATTTGAAAGGACCTGTATCGTACCATTTGCGATACAACCATTGGTAGATGAAACGACTGAAACACTATAGATACCTGGCTGTGTAACGGTTGCAGAAAAACCCTGTACAAATGTACTTCCCGGGCCCGTAATGGTACACGACAAAAGGCCGACAGGGGACACAATAATGGTGGCAGACGTATTGATACAGTCGAGCGTATTACTAACCGTTGCTGAAATAATTGGCGAAGTATAATCGCCTGTTACAACTGCGGTGGCAGTGGTGCTGCATCCGGCTGCATCGGTAGCAGTTACGGTATAGTTGCCAAGGTTTGATACCGTTGGGTTTTGTTGGCTACTACTGAAATTGTTGGGTCCTGTCCAGCCCCAGGTAATCACTGGGATGCTGGGACTTGCCGAAAGAATTATTGTAGTAAAGGTACAATTAAGGGTGCCGCCCGTTGCAGACACGGTTGGTCCTCCTGCTCCAGTGAATATAATGGACTGGATGGGGCCAATAGCGTTGTTTGCATAAGTGCCGCCGCCGGGGTTCGTCACGTTTTTGATGGCCCTGACCTGATAATAAAGCGTGTCAATCGGAGCAGCGATATCAGTGTACGTATTGGCGGTGATAGGAGTGGTGGTCAGGCGGGTATAGGCCCCGTCTTGCGAAAAGGCCCGATAGACATGGTAGCCAATCACTGCATCTGCAGAAGCCGTCCAGTTGAGTAAAACGCTATGACAATCAGGTGCTGAAATAGCCAGATTCTTGGCTGGTCTTACCACATTGGCCCGGAGTGTTGGATCTCCAAGCAAGGCTATGTGTGCGCCGCTTTTGCCGAACGAGCCCAAAAAGCCATTATTAAATTGGGTATTCATGGTTTCCCAGGTACAGTAGCCAATGGTTTCGCCGGAGGCAAGTGCTTGTTCAAACCAATGCGGTCTACCCGCCCAGGAGCAGGTTAGGATTCCGCCGCGGGAAGCCAACGCCGAGGGCATAAACGGATCACTTTCATAATCCCAATCGCCGTGATAAGAGCCAAAAAGGTTTGAAAAAACAATATTTATCGAGTCTGTGGCAAAATTAGCACTACTTCCTACTCCATTAGCACTTTGATAAGAACCCGGTCCGGTAGCATAGCCTAATAAATAGGATTGAGTTTCTGTTCCGTCAAAAAAATCTGTTTCTACAATATTTGCTTCCCCGACGAGCGGGTATGCGTTGCGGAAACCATTGGCAGCAAAAGCCTCGCCACCGAAGTAGCCAAAGTTGTCATCAACCAATGCCTTATTCTGCACTGGGTAATCTCCAATACGCCATTTGTGATTTTTATCCAAATACCTTTTCATCAGCCCAATAGCGTTGGCCGAGCCAAAAAGCGGGGCATTTATCCGACGAAAGTCTACACGACCCACTTGAAGTTCTGCAGCAGTAGGTATGAAACTTTGGTCAAATTTTCCATCGCCAGGGATGTTAACATTCGCAGCCCGTGAAGGGGTAACATCGTTCACGGTATTATCTGTCCAGACGCCATTCACGTCGGCGTAATAAGCATCTGAAGGCCAGGCACCTGCATGATCCGGGTGACCATCCCAGTTGGCATCGCCAGAATAAGGAATGGGAACATTGCCAAGAAGAAGGAGCGATTTCACATTAAGCGGATCTGCGTTGTAGGAAGCAATAATCTGGTTTTTAACAGATTGCACTGTTGAAGAAAGCCCGGTGTAGAAAGTAATTGGCCACCAGCCATCGCCACGCATGTCATTTTTCAGACGCACAAGTTCTGGCGCCAATGCATTCGCTGTCGTAGAATCTACGAAGATCAGGACCTTACCGCGGGTATTCACCGGGTTGGCATTAACCGCGACGTGCGCGTAGCCAAACGCATTGATGGTGCCCAATGTACGCTGAATCACGTACTCATATATCTGACCATTTACGATACCATTATCCGTGAGACCCGTAAGGTTTGAAGCCGTTGCGTTGACAAGTTGTACCCAACCATTTCCCGCCTGACCCTTGGTTCGGCGCAGGATAAGCAGATTGGCATTGCCGGGATTTGCCCAGGTAAGCGTGATACTGGTTGGGCCCGTGTTAAGGGTAGCCGTCATTGGCACCGTAGCATCTTTAGAGACCTGAGCTTGCAAAGTGTTGAACCCCAGGCACAAGAAAGCGAAAAGCAAAGTAGAAATTAGCCTCATGATAATGTGATAGTTGGTGAAGAGATGCTGGTTGTTGGGCATTGGGATTGGCCGTAAGCAGTAACTCATGCAAATGTCCTAATGACTATATTTTCCGATGACTTTAATGACCCTATTGACCAATAATAAATCTGCCTGCAAGATCCAAAAAATCGGTGAAAAAGCTGCTTTGAATGTGAAAGAAATTTTTATCACTTTACTACCGTCAACTTCCGTACAAAGACCTGATTCTCAATCTTAAAAGAAATTGTATACAATCCAGCCGGGCTTTGAGTCAGATCGATCGGAAGATTCAGTACGGCGGTTTGCATCGGTTGATTTTTCCAGATCAAACGCCCGGCACTATCCCGTATATCTACCTGAATTGTGGCGGTTTTGTGGAGTTTCAAGAAAAGGGATGCCAGACCTTTGGTTGGGTTGGGCGAAACCTGAAATTGCTCAAAGAGGGCGGCTTCATCTGTCCCGGAAGTCGTACTTACATGGGCAATTATTATACTGCTACAGCCTGTTGGGACATCGGTGACCGTGACCGTATAATTACCACCCGTCAGCGCCGAGAGGTCTTCTGTGGTCGCAGCATTGCTCCATAAGTAGGTGAATGGGCCAATACCACCATCAGTAGACAAGTCTATAGCGCCGTTGTTTGCATTCGGGACGGTTTCGTCTGTTGTCACAACTGAAAGCACAACGAGGGTAGTGGATAAAACATCTACAGCATCGGTGGCGGAGCATGCGCCGAGGGTCACAACCACCACATAATTTCCTGGAGAAAATGTAGTGGGGTCGGAGAAAGTGGACGTGAAATTATTGGGCCCTGTCCAGGCATAGCTTGCACCTGGATCGTTATTGCCACTCTGGAGTTGAACTGGCAAGTTAAAGCAGTTAAGCGAGAAACCACTTGCCGTTGCATTCACCTGAGGTGGAAGTGCAAATACAATAGATTCGATCGGGCCAATCGCATTGTTCGCATATATACCTCCACCAGGAGACGTGACATTTCTGATGGCCCGGACCTGATAATACAGGGTGTCTGGTACAGGACTATTGTCTGTATAAGTGGTTCCGGTAACCAGGTTAGTGGTCAGCCGGGTATAAGGGCCGTCTTGCGATAAAGCGCGGTAAATATGATACCCTGCTACAGAATCTTCGGAAGCCTTCCAGTTAAGTTCTACACTGTGGCAATTCTGATTGGACACTGTAAACTCAGTTGCCGGTTTCAACACATGAGCGCGGAGGGTCGGATCGCCCAATAAAACCATATGTGCCCCACCCTTCCCGAAAGAATTCATGTATCCGGTATTGTATTGCGCATTCATCGTCTCTTTAGTGCAATATCCAATGGATTCGCCAGAAGCAAGTGCCTGATTGAACCAGTGCGGCCTGCCGGCCCAGGAACAGGTGAGAATCCCGCCCCGGGACGCCAATGCCGAAGGCAAAAACGGATCGCTTTCGTAATCCCAGTCGCCAAAATATGATCCAAACATATTGGAAAACACGATATTAATGGTATCGGTGGCAAAGTTTGAGCTCGAGCCCACACCGCCCGCTCCATTGTAATTTCCGCCGCCACAGCCGTATCCAAGCAGGTAGGATTGAGATTCGGTGCCTTCAAAAAAATCTGTTTCTACAATATTGGCCTCCCCTACCAAAGGATAAGCATTGCGAAAGCCATTGGATCCGAAAGCCTCGCCACCGAAATAGCCAAAGTTATCGTCCACCAGAGCCTTGTTTTCCACAGGATAATCGCCAATGCGCCACTTGTGATCCTTATCCAGATACCGTCTCATCAGTCCGATCTGGTCAGCTTCCCCAAAAGCGATTGCATTGATATGGCGAAAATCCACCCGACCAATTTGCAGTTCTACCACACCTGGCAAATAACTCTGGTCAAATTTGCCATCGCCGGGGATATTGACATTTGCAGCTCGGCCTGGGGTGATGTTGTTCACGGTCGTATCCGTCCAGTTGCCATTCACATCCGCATAATAGGCATCCGAAGGCCAGGCGCCCTGGTGGTCTCCATGCCCATCCCAGGCAGTATTGCCTGAGTATGGGATAGGTATCGTCCCAAGTAGCAGTACCGCTTTCACCTTGGTGGGGTCGGCGTTGTAGGAAGCAACGATCTGATCTTTAATGGATTTTACTGTCGCGTAAGGCCCGGTATGAAAGGGAATGGGCCACCAGCCATCGCCGCGCAGGTCGTTTTTCAGTCGAACGAGTTGAGGCCCCAAGGCATCCGCCGTGGTCGAGTCCACGAAGATCAGAATCTTCCCCCGGCTATCAATCACGTTGGCATTGATGGCTACATGTGCATATCCAAATGCGTTGAGGCTGTTGATATTCCGTTGAATCACATATTCATACACCTGCCCTGCCGTCACACCGTTGTCTATAACCGAGGTAAGATTTGAGCTGGCCAGGTTGATGATCTGAGTCCAGGCGGAACCGCCTAGCCCCTTGGTCCTGCGTCGGATCAGGAGTCCGGCATTGCCTGGATTGACCCAGTTGAGGGTGACCGTGGGTCCTGCGGCAACAGTGGCCGTGAGTGGCACGGTTACGTCTTTGGAGGTTTGGGCCTGTAACGAGTTGAAACTCAGAAAGACGAATGAAAACAGGAAAGTAGAAAGTAGTCTCATGTGAAAGCGGTGGATGGTGAATAGATTTTTGTCATTGGGTCATTGGGTCATTGGGGTCATTTTTGTCATTAAGTCATTGGTCATTAAGTCATTGGGACTTTCGGCTTGGCATTATGTTGTAATAATGACAAATGACCCAAATGACCAATGACCTTAATGACCCAATGACTTAATGACAAAAATGACAAATCACCCAGCAAGATTCAAAAAATGAAAGGTAATACTGCTTTGAATCGGGAAAGAATTTTACATTAAAACGGCGGCACAGCAAAGTGCCGTGCCGCCATTTGTATCAGTAGAACATTAGCTTCTTATTCCATTAATCCTTATTTCTTCACAAACTTCCCGTTCCATATTTTGTCCTCGGCACTGAGACTTAGGTAGTAGAGACCCAGTGGGAGACGACGAATATCTATGGACACTTGACTGGCAGTACCTGCAGTAGTTTGCTGTAAAACTTCCTTTCCTGTAGCATCAAATACACTAACACGGTCGATTTCTTGTTCTGCTTGCAAGTGCAGCAACTCCCCCACCGGATTCGGCCAGAGCAGTAATTTCCCGCCTTCTCCTTCCAGCGTAACCGTATTAACTGATGCTATTTCGATCAATTGGCAGCTCGTATCACAGGCATTGGCATTGCAGACGGTGAGGCATACCGTATAGATTCCTGGGGCTGAATAAAGGTGAACCGGGCTGGTATCCTGGCTGGTGCTGCCATCACCAAAGTTCCAATGCCAGGTGGCAGGCTCGTAATAGGACAGGTCCGTGAACTCAATTTGCTGCGGCGAGAGCGTATCCTCCACATTCCAGCGGAAGTGGGCGACAGGCAGATTATCAATGCCCAGCGTGTCACAGGGGCTGCCGTCAAGCGGGCCAAGACGGTAGTTGGGAAAGTTGGGCTCAAAATCACTTCCTCGGGCCGGGAGTTTTATTCCATGCTGCTCCACCTTGCAGGCAAGTCCTTTTTTTGTAGGGCTGTGGATGACGTGCAGTATATCGTTGTTGGTGGTGGTGAGGATATAGATTTTCCCGTCTGGACCCAGCGCAGAATGGAAAAAATAGGTTTCTTCCGGGGACATAAAGCCGTCGTACTCTGCCACTATTTCCCTGCTGGCTAAAACATCCGGTGCAAAAAGGTCAAATTGTTGGATTTGCCCCCCTGTGCTGAGATAAAGGAAGCGGTTGTCGTACGATATTGCGACCCCTCCAGAACCAGATGGCATAGTGTGATAATCCCAGTACACAGGGTTCGAAAACGTGCCGCTGCAACGGTCGAAATTCAGTATTAGCATTCCACCTGGGTGGTTTCGGAAGAATTTGCTGCCATCTGGCGTAAAGCGGGTCTGGTTGCAACAATAGCCACTGTCCACTTCTGTAAAGCCGACATCCTGCATGCCCATATACTGTACCGTGTCTGGTGTGACGAGCGTGACGTGGATCTCGCTATGGAAGCGGCGGGTCACCACCACCCACCAGTCGCGCCCATTCGCATGGCGTGTAGCTGTTACAAATTGCCCTAGTAAGATCGAATCGCTAAACACAGCCTTGTTTTTGCTGATCACTGCACCGTTACCGTTGTCACCACTGGCGTCAATCTCTGAATAGAGCAGATTCATTGGGTTACGGTATTTGTCGTCGCTCCGCAGGTGGAAGAGATAGTAGAGGCTGTCGCTGCCCGGCTTGGGCAAGAAAATGCAAGGCTGGATTATTGGATAAAAATAGGGCAAATTACAATAGACGTTATAGACCTTTCCAGGATTGAGTGAGTCCCCGTTCAGCATTAACTCTTTGTTTCTGTTAGCAATCCTGCATCCGTCGGTAAAGGCAACAAGATTGCCGTCTTTGTCAGAAATAGATGCAAAGGGATAATCCGTGATGAAGTCATTTAGCGTTAATTCAGGGGGGGAAGATTTGAAGTCCATCAAGGTGCCGCCAAAAACTGAGCTATTCCATGGAGTTATAGGGCCATGCCCAATGGGCCACACATAGTCATGGTTTACTTGAGAACAGAGTAGGCAAGGAAGGCAAAAAGAGAAGTATAGTAACGTAGGGAGTTTTTTCATGAGAACAAATAGAAATGGCCGCACTCGGCCAAAAGGTCGCGAGCGGCTACATGAAATGAGCAGAAAAATCAATGATTTAGAGAAAGTGCCTCAATGCTTAAACGATGCCCTTGGGCATCCAATAAAACGCCCCAATAAAGACCGGAAGGTAGTTGTGTCAAATCCAATGATAGGTTCCGTGTTCCTGCAGTCAATTCAATACTTTGTACTTTTTGGCCGTAGGCATTTATAACTACAAACGATGTGGCCATGCTTGGAGACAAGGAAACTTCTACCAGCCCGCTGCTGGGATTGGGCGTAATGATGAATGCTGCTAAGCCAATAGCCTTGCTATCTTCATGCAGAGCAGGGCCACGTTGTGATACCTCTCCATCCGGATCGGGGAAGAGATATCGGTCGCAAAGGGCTACGAAATTGGCAGCAGACCTAACCGCTTTACCCGCTATGGCGGGGTCAAGTTGTGCTAAAGCAAGAATCTGTTGATAGTATACCTGCGTCATTGGCACCTGAAGCAAGCGGTGTAGCCAAATGTCGTACAACGCCTTATTAGCAGCCTCATAGGCTTGGGATGTGGAGATTCCCGCATTGTAAGCCAAAACATTTTGCAAATTTGTGATTACCTGGGCGTTCCGTGCTATTTCCAAAGCATCAAGATTGGCAGTGTTGGCCATCAAGGGTTGTAGTAGTATCTGCCGTGTCGCAAACCAGATTTCTGTCAAATTACTGGTGGTGGCATAATTCTGAACGGCATCCCAAGTGCTCAAATTTTCTGCCGCTTGTTTGGCTGATGTATTATAGTTGTCAAATAACTGCTGATCAGTAGCCGAAATGGCCAAACTACCTGCAAGTGTTTGTATCACTTGGCCAAAGGAGGCAATGCTTGTATTAGCAAGGCTGCTCAAAAACGTCGCCTCGGGAGAACCCACAGGTCGCAATTCCGGGCGGAGCAGCAATTTTGTATAGGTTCGTAGCTTCAAATCCCAAAGGGTGGTTCCTGTGTATGTAGAAAGGCCGTCTACCAACTGCTTTTCGTAAGCCGTTAATTGTCGGGGAGATTCGGGCGAAAAGCCTGGGACGCAATAATCAGTATTGACAGCTTCTTCTCTAAACCAATTCAAATTAGGCCCTAAAACTGTCGGGTTTGGACTTATTTTACCAACATTGGGATAGTACCGGAACGGCGGACTCGTAAATTCAGGTATCCTAAAAGGCGAAGTTATTACATAAGGCATATTGCCAGGACCAATTGGCACATCATGACGTACTGCCCAGTCAACACAATCACCTGAAGCAGTGTTCCATGTGTTTCCTCGGCCAACTTGTGGGCCTACCCCAGGCATATCATTCGCAGAAATTCCAGAAATATCTAATCCTATGGTATGGTGGTGCATGTGGTTTTGGCGCAAGGCCACATCGCCACAGTCATTTTTAAAATGCAGACCCCTATAGGAAGTATCTACTATGTTGTCACAGTAACTTATGCCTTGTACAGATTCGCTGTGTATCGCGCAGGTGAGCGAGTTGATTGATACATCATGGCCAGTTACGGTGTTATGTTTCACCATATGTCCTTGAGATGCGTTTGGGCCGACTACATTGACGGGCTTAATTACAATGCCAAAGCTACCAAACCCTGACGCAGGAGAAGTGCCATAGGTTATGGTGTTCTCTTCAATTAGGAGCTTATCCGAATTCCCCAGCACAGCACTAATGCCATAAACAGGGTTGAACATCGAGTTGACATTTATCGTATTCCAGGTTATCGTTGCTACATCGGTAGCATTAACAAGGTCTAATAATTCGATGCAGGTAAATCCTTCAACATTAGCTCCTACCGTAAATGTATTGTGATCTATCATGCAGTGTTTTACATTTTGCGATGCTTGGGATCTCTCTACAAGAATTCCAAATTCCCAAAGGCTACCTAGGATGTTGAACTGATTTTGATTCCCAATGCCAATGCCTTGAGCATGTAAGTTGTTAACAGCATGAATACCTCCTACCCAATTTCCGCCGAAAACATTGTTTTGTGCACTAAGGCTTGTTCCATCAGTAAATATACAAACACCACTACCTAGTCCAAAAGTGCAGTTTAGAACACTGATAAAAGCGGCTTGAAAACTCCAAATTCCGTGGTCGGAAATCCGTTCATAAATATTATTGACAGAGGTTATATTACACCTATAACCTTCGGTAATTAAGCCATTGAGAGTTGCTCCTGATGCATCCACGATCATTCCTTGCCACATATCAGTGCAACTATAAAGGTCGCAGTTTTCGAATGTGACATTGATCGGGTCAGTGCCGATGGGGGTAATTTTGATTCGAGCATCGCCGGACATTCTAAATGTACAGTTCTTAAAAGTCGCACCTATTGTAAGCGTGTAGGTGCCTGCAATCTCAATCACCTTGTTTTCGACAAGGCCTCCAGGCGGTATCCCGGAATTTTTTGAAGGTACTCCTCCTGACCAGCAATAGCCTTCCGAGCAGATTGCTTGAGGCTCATCACAGCTGCGGGAGCCATTTAGACAACTCGGGGTAGGTGAAAGTTCAGGAGGGCAAGGGTTGTAAGGCGGCTCAGTCCCTTGTGTCCTTGCAGTGCTGGGTGCTAACAGGGAAATTAGGATCATAGCCGTAACTAGTCTAAGAAGCCGTGAAGTCGTGAAGCCGTGAGGTAAAATCTTTTTCATTGTTGGTAAAAGTGTTTAAAAATGGTAAAAAATAGCAATTACCTATCCCGAATTTCGGGATAGGCAAAACTTTTTATGAAACTGCTGCAAGTAAGGGAGTTGGCGAAGCGATTAAAAGAGAGCGGATAAAAAAGCAGCTTGGCTACTTCGCCCCAGTGCGCACGCGGGAGCATTATCAGGGCTAAACTGAAAGCGAAATTACTAAACAAAATTCAAACGCCCAAGCATCGCAATCAGATTTAACACTCGACCCACGGCCAAAAAAGAAATTTACAACCCCAAAACATCCCCCATCTCAAAAACTCCCCGCTTACCTACAACCCATTGCGCCGCCAAAACAGCTCCTGCGGCAAAGCCCACCCGCGAATGCGCCTTGTGTTCAATACTAATTTCATCTATCGCGCTTTGCCAGCGCACGAGATGGGTGCCGGGCACTTCACCCTCGCGAAGGGCCGTGATGGGAATTTCACCCGAAGCGGGTGTATCAGGGAGTAGCGACCAGCCCGAGTAGCGGTCAGCATTTTGGATCAATTCGTTTGCGAGGGTGAGGGCCGTGCCGCTGGGGGCATCAAGTTTGTGGATATGGTGGGTCTCTGTGAGCGAAGCGGCGTATTCAGGCCGGTCAGCCATGAGTTGAGCGAGGCGGCGGTTGAGCGCAAAAAAGAGGTTGACCCCCACGCTAAAATTGGAGGCCCAGAGCATCGCGCCACTGTTTTCAAGACAATATTTTTGGGCTTCAGGGAGTTGGGCCTGCCAACCTGTAGTACCGCTCACTACCGGCAGACCAGCCTGAAGACATAACATCACATTGTCAAAAGCAGCTTCCGGCCGGGTAAATTCAATGGCCACATCCGCCTGGCGGAGTAGCGCTATGGAAGGCGAATCATCCCGGCGAATGCGCCAGACGACCTCAATGCCTTGTTTTTCAGCGATCTGTTCGATCGCTTTACCCATTTTACCGTAACCAAATATGCCTAATTTCATAATGCGTTCAAGTTGTTTCAAAACGCGAAAACATACCTCATTCCAAATTTCGTAACTAACCTCGTAGAGGTTAAATATTGGTAGAGCCCGAATATCAATCTAATAATTGAGCCAATTTGACATTTTGATATTTTTCCTGCTGCACGAAATTACGAATATTCTTGATCGTCTCACGGGGCCCAACATCGAGCGCCATATTGATCAGCCAATCGGGAAGACTTCCGCCGGGATCAGAATAAATGTAGTATTCCACATACGTCCAGCCATTCGCGCCGGGTACCAGGGTCCACGTGGTATGTGCATTGCTCATCCGCACCACGCCTTTGTAGGTAGGCAGGTAGCCCAGTTGTGCAATACTGGTGGCTGTAATACGCCGGGTAATGGGGTCTTGCTCCATTTTGGAGTGAATGACAAGGTCCCGATCATCCAAAGGCCAGGGAAAATCAAGACGGGAGTAATAATAGATTTCCCGGTCTGATATTTTTTTTAGTTCACGGGACTCAGATACTTTATAACCCCATTTTGGATAGTTATCAACTTCTGCAAGGAGGGTGACCAATCCTGAAAGGCTGACCTTAAGCGAGGTGGCAAGCTTCAATTCATACACGTCGGAAGTTTTTCGATAAAAAACTTTGACGCCCTCTTTTTCATCTTTAAAAATCCAGCCGTCGGTATTTTGGGCAAAAAAGTAAGCCGGGGTGACTAAAATGGCCAATAAGAGTACGAAGCGTAGTTTTTTCATAAAAATTTAAGCGCGAACTGTAGTTAACAATTGGACTTTTTTGGAGTGTAAATGTTGAAACCCGGATATTTATGTGGGTTCAAAGTAGTAAAATGTAAACATCGATTACCAAAAATCGTTCTAGTTTTAATTGTCCAAATCCCATCCTTATGCTACCCTATCAAAAATAAGACCGAGTACATGAATTGTTAATCAACGTACAGATGATTTTTTCGCCCACGAATATCTCAATCGGCCCCTGTTTTGTACGTTCTTTGCATCAGTTTCTTTCAAAAATCAATTTCTCCCTTCGTATGAAATTAGTACAGCTATTTTTTGCGCTTTTTTTGGGTTCCATTTCATTCAACGCAATGGCCCAATGCCCTACGGGGAGTGATTCCATCCGGGTAGAAATCAACCATAACAACTACTTTGCTGAGATCAGTTGGGCAATCACCAATGTTGACGGGAATATTGAATATGGTGCAGGTGCGCTACAGGACTCTACTACCAATGTTTTTATTTGCTGTGTGCCTGCAGATGAATGTGTAAAATTTACGATTTTCGGCGATGTTGCTGGTCTTTTCCCGGATGGATGGTATCGCCTTTATGTAAACGATACGCTTGTATATTCACGGCTCAACGGCAGTTTTAAAACAGCGACGGAAAGTGTAGTGTTAAATTGCAGCCCTGGCACTTCTTGTGTTAGCCCCATTAATCTCAGTCTTGGCGCGGGTACTACCCCAACAGGAGGTGACACCTGGTTCTGCTTTACTCCGTTGGATACAGGCAGCTATGTTTTCGCTACTTGTGATGCAGTCTGCCCTACCAAAATCTGGGTCTATGATCGTTGCGCAGGTATTTTTGTTTCTGAAATTCAATTGGGTACCATCGCATATTCCTTGGACGGATGTCCGGACAGTTCGGCTTCAATACACGTCAATTTGGAAGGCGGAAAAACATACTATTTCAGGGTACGCTATCAGGAAATTGGCTGTAGCCCTGTACCCATCCCTTACACCCTTGCCTTTTTAGGACCTGTGGTTGGCTGCCTGGACCCCAACGCTTGCAATTATGAGCCATTGGCTACCAGCAGCAGTGGAATCTGTATTTACCCTGGCGACCCGGCTTGTCCCAATGCGCCCGATTTTCAGATGAATCAGGCTTATCTGCTCAGTACGCTCGAACTTGCGGATATGTACAACGCCGATGCCTGTTTGATAGACGCAGGCTGTTTGCGCGGGCTGGGAACCAGGTATATCATCCGGTTTGCTACCCAGATCTCAAACATTGGCGATGAAGACTACTATATTGGGAAACCACCTGAAAACATCAATGAACCTTCCACCCAATTCGTATACGATCCCTGCCATGGGCATTGGCACTACATGGGCTATGCCGAATATATCTTATACAATTCAGAGGGCTATCGGGTGCCTATTGGCTCAAAAACCGGATTTTGTGTATTAGATGCCTTTTGTTTCGGAGTAGAGCGGAAATACAATTGTATCAATATGGGTATTTCAGCGAGCTGTGGCGATGTTTATGGCGCAGATACACCCTGCCAATGGATCGACATCACAGATCTCCCTGCAGGCAGCTACACCATGGTCGTGCGGGTAAACTGGGATAAAAGTCCTGACAAACTCGGCCGCGTAGAAAAAAAATACGACAACAATTGGGCACAAGCCTGCTTCACACTTTTGTATGATGGCAACACCCCTGAGGTGATTTTCAACACCGACTCTTGTGAGCAGTTTACCGACTGCACCGGGGAGGTGTTTGGCAATGCACTCCCTGACTGCAACGGCGTTTGTAAAGGACCTGCGCTCATGGGCGACTGGAACCAGGATACCCTGCGCAACGTAGCAGATGTGAGCGCTTACCTGGCTGCTTCTCTTGCTGAAAACGGTTCTCCAACCTCCTGTAATGACCTCCACGAAGACGCTGTAATCAATGTCTTCGATGCCGCCTTGCTTCAGGAGTGCAATCTTTACAACAACGACCAGCAGCACTGGATTCAACGTTTCCCCTGCCAATTCCCAACTGGCTTTCTCAACACACAGGATATGGTGACCATCCAGCCAGGGACCCTGGACACCCTTGCAAAAACTTTCGAGATCCTGATAGCCAATCCAATCAACAAGGTTATGGCCTATGAATTCGCCGTAAGCGGTATCGTGATCGAATCGGTAGAAAACCTTGCGCCAGAATATCTGACGGTACCGATGTTTAACCCGGCCAACGGAAAAATACTTGCCCTTGCTGCCGATGAGTCATGTATCAAAAAGAACTTCACTCCTAACCCTTTTCTGCGCATACATTATTCAACCTTGACAGATCATCAAGTATGCGTGTCGAAAATTATAGCAGTGGTGAGCGACAAATACCAACAAAGCAACGCCACGCTCGCTGATCCAAATTGTGTACCTGTGAACTACGTGTCCGTTGGTGAGCCAGGATCTGCCTCTTTTGCGGTATTTGTGCAGCCCAATCCCATGCGCGAAAGCACCACGGTATTTTTTGAAAACCCAAACGCTGAGCCAATGACGTTTACTTTAACTGATTTGACCGGTCGTACCCTGCGTTCTTTTAGCGATCTATGTGGCCAGTCTATTTCTGTTGAACGGTCCGGACTGCCTGCTGGCACCTACTTTTTCAATCTTTGCAGCAGTCGTGGCAGTGTGAGTGGGAAACTGATCATGCTGTAAAATGGTATTATCGTGACTGGTATATTGGTGATCGTTAAGCAACCGGTTGCCAATTTACCAATCACTAATTTGCCAAAATCAATAATTTTTTCAATTCAATTTTATGTACCAACCACTACTAAAAAGTCTCTTTTTCACCCTCTCATTTTTTGCATTAGGCATCTTAAATGCTCAGTTGTCAACCCCTTTCTGGAGTGAAAACTTTACCAATGGCGTTCCCACTAACTGGACCATTTCCGATGCTTCTGGTCAGAATATTCTTTGGACCTGGTGTCCAAACCCGGCCTTAGGCAATGACGATCCAGGCTGTTCCTCCATCTTTGAAGATGCACTCAATGGGCAGGTTCCGTTTAATAGCACCACAGCGACCACCGGTTCTATGTTGCTTGATTCTGATGAGCCTGGCAATCTGAACAAGAATCACATCGCTCAATTGACCACAAGCACAATCAACTGTGCTGGCAAGAATGAGGTCTATATCACTTTCCAGACTCACATTGGAGTGTACAGTTTAGCCGCTGAAGCAAACGCGGTGCTGCGCGTCAGTACTGACGGTACCAACTGGACCAACTATACAGTCTTCCCGGGCCTCACTACAACCATACGCTGGTCAGAAAACCCTGAAACGCCCATCATTGATATTTCTGCCACTGCTGCTAATCAGGCCAATGTTTTGATACAGTGGCAATGGACTGGCAACTGGGAGTACATGTGGAACCTCGACGATATCGAAATATACGACCAGAACCCAACCCCGCGCAATGACTTAGCCATCAGTGCATTTTTCTACCCTCCGTCAAGCTTTGCGACTCCGGTTTCACAAATTGCTTCTGACTCATTCCAGTTTGAGGTCAACCTTAGCAATAATGGTTTGAATCCTCAGACCAATCTGGTAGTCACCGCATTTGTCAAAGAAGACGGAGGCAGCAGCTTTTATTCGCAGGCCATTAATATCCCTGTGCTTGAGGCTGGTGTGAAAGACACTAGTATTGTATTTCCGATGCTCTATGCACCTGAGCTCAATACAGGACTGTATACGGTTGGTTATACCCTGAGCGCTGATTCTACAGACCAACGCCCGGTTGATAATGCCCGCGAAGACAATTTTGTGGTAAGCAACGACCAGTTTGCTAAAGAAGATGGTCCTGAGCAAGGTTACCGGCCAAGTGCGGGCGGCGACTGGGCTGTCGCGAACACTTATCGCATGAACGGCGGCAATTTTGAACTTTATAAAGCAACACAGGCGGAGTTTGCTTTTTCCACAGATGCAAACGAGATCGCTCCAGGCGAAGTAGAAGCAGCGATCTATTTATTCAAAGTCAACGATGATGTAGCAGAAGACTTTTCTGATTTTGATGGATCTTCCATACTTAGTTCGAGCACTGAATGGCTTGGGGTGGCCAGTTATGAGGCTCCTGATTCTCTTGGAAACTACGAGCTGCAACAGATCGACATTGCGGACCTAAATACCGGATTGCCCGGTGTAGTGCTTCAACCCGGAAGCCGGTACATCCTCGCCATTGAATATGCAAACAACAGTGCGCTGGTTTATCACGCATTCAATGACGACATATTCTATTACCAACCATCCACTTTTATTTTCAATTCGGATTGGAACACCGGTGGTTTTGGAGGAGATGTCAATGCACTGCTGCGTATGAACATCAGTTTAGTTAGTACTACTGATGAGCAAGTGCTCCCGGATAACACCCTTAGCCTATTCCCAAATCCAGTATATGAAACCCTTCAGCTCGGTGTTCAATTTGAGGAACCTACCGATGCGACCATTACTGTCGCTGACATCAATGGCAGGGTCATTACTTTTGAAGATCGGACCGGACTCACGAATGAGACTTTAAGCTATCAATTGCCTCAGTTGGCCTCAGGCACTTATCTTGCTCGTATCGCTACCGCAAAAGGTAGTTTGACCAGGAAGTTTATAGTTATTAAGTAATACGTTGGCAAATTAGCAGGGGGCAAATTGGCAATCAGCCAATTAGCCCCTTGCTAACTTGCTACTTTCAAAATCGCGTTTGCAGCTCTTGCTGAGGCGCCGCCGCCGCCCAGACGTTCGCGGAGTTCGGCATAGCCGGCCCGTAGTTCCACTGATTTTATAGGGTTCAAAATTTCAGTTAGCGCAGCGTAAAGATTTTCCCTGTTTAATTCATCCTGAATCAGCTCCTGAACCATTGGTCTGTCCATGATCAGATTCACCAGCGATATATATTTCACTTTTATCAGCTGCTTGGCTATGGTATAGGAAAGCCAATTGCCGGCATAGCACACCACTTGTGGCACGTCCAACAAAGCTGTCTCGAGTGTAGAGGTGCCCGATTTTACAAGGGCCGCATTTGATTCCCGCAACACTTCATAGGTCTGACCACGCACGAGTCGGACTTTGGGATACTGCTCCAAAAATTGCTGATAATACGCTATAGACAAGGAGGTCGCTCCTGCAATTACAAATTCATAGGCAGGAAAATCATCGGTCACCTCCAACATCCTTGGTAAAATACGACTTACCTCCTGTTTCCTGCTTCCTGGGAGAAGTGCGATCTGGTTGGTTAATGGTAGATTGGTTATTGGTGATTGGGCTACACTTACGGCTCCAGCAGCCCCGAACTCCCCAAGTTCATCCAGCAGCGGATGACCAACGAACTCGGCTTCAATCCCGTATTTTCGAAAAAAATCCTGCTCAAAAGGAAGGATAACCAGCAATTTGTCGACATCACGACGGATGGCATGAGCCCTAGAAGCGTGCCAGGCCCACAACTGAGGGGAAATATAATATACGACCGGAATATGCTGCTCCTTTGCCCATTGTGCTATACGCAGGTTAAAGCCCGGATAATCAATCAGCACCAGCGCATCAGGTTTAAATCTGAGGATATCCTGCTTACAAAAAGCAAGGTTAAACAGGATTGTACGAATGTTTTTTGCCACCTCTACAAAGCCCATGAATGCCAGTTCACGGTAATGTTTCACCAGTGTTGCACCTGTGTTTTGCATCAGATCGCCGCCCCAAACCCTGCAAGAGAGCCCGGTTTGTTGGGCATAGAGCTCCTTTAATAAATTGGATCCATGTAGGTCGCCAGAAGCTTCTCCGGCTATGAGGTACAATCGCATAATCAGTAAAAAAACGCGGGAACTGCTTTAGGCTGATTCCATTAGCTTAGGGAAAGATGTTAGTGGGTATCCACTTTCCTTAAGTCACCTACATCAGAGTAAAAGCGGCTACTGCTATTATCAAAACACGCTTCAATTTGACAAAGATATAAGTATGCCTTTTTGAGCAACTTATTATTTCGCTTTTTTGAAAAAAATCGGCAGTCACGCCAAGCGCGACTGCCGATTATAAGAAACTTCTTAGGCTTTAAAGCCTAGGAGATGTAGCAAAAAATTACTTCACAACGATCCACTGGGTTTGAGCAACACCCTCTTTGCTTTGCAATACCACACGGTAGCTACCTGTAGCAAGTTTGGTGGCGTTCATCACTACGCGATTTTCACCGGAAGGAAGTTCGCCAAGCAGTTGCGACTGCACCAATGCGCCCTCAGCGCTGTAAACGCGAAGTTCAATGTTTTGTGCAGTTTCAAGGCCAAAACGAACCTCTGCGAAGTCGCGGGTTGGGTTTGGCACCAGGTTGAATACGCTGAGTGTCAATTCTTTTGTACCAACCGTAGATGTAACGTTTACATTGTCAACAAAAAGGTTGTTGCCGTAGCCGCTTACTCCTGTAAAACGGATAAGGATCTCATGGCCATTGAATGGTGTGATATCCACTTCATTTGGAGCCCATTGGCCGGCAACTGGCACAAATGCAGTAGTAATAGCCGGCGCTGTAGCCAGATCAAGATTTTCCAGATAAAATACCTGAGACCAAGTTTGGCCACAATCAGTAGATACCTCAACGCGTAGGCCGTCATAATCAACGGTGCTATACGGAGCATATGCGTGATCGAAGGTCAATGTGCTGGTACCGGTAGCAGCAGTCAGGTCGAGCTTTGGCGTGTGCAAGTATGTATCTGAACCCTTAGGGATATCGTACATATTGCAACGAGCCGAACGAGAGCTACCTGAACCTGCATTAGTTGCAAGTTTCCAACCATTCGCACCTGCATTAATTGACGACCAACCTGTAGGAGGGAACGCTGCACTTTGGAAAGTATTGGCGAAAGGCAGTGCAGAAGCAGGATCAATTGCTGCAAGCACTTTGATAGTAGACGTTCCACCAACCAGATTGGTTTGGATGCCAAGATTTGAGCTGATAACAGCAACCTCAATGCTTACTGTTCCAGCAGCAGTGATTACGATGTCTGTAAGTTGTACGTCCTCTGAAGCACCAGCAGCAAGACTACCTGTCCAGTTCAGATCTGTCCAAGTAGTAGCTGGGAGCTTGCGGTAGCGCAAAAGGGCATTCGTAAGCGTACCATTACCATTGTTGTTAATGGTGAAAGATGGCGAAAAGCCTGAAGCGCAAGCAAATATATTTTCATTAGGGACTGTAGCACCCAGACCAGGAATGCCCGGAGTCAAAGGCTCCGAACGAACAGACTGGAAAACCTCTTTCGTAGCATCATTTTGCAGGAAAGCAGCTACACTCAATTGATTCAGATCGTAGAAGTTAGCGAGTTTCCATTTGAATGAATAGCTCTTCGTTTCGCCGGCAGTGAAGTTACCTGTATTGGTACCATCCGTGTTAGGCAAGGTTTTGCGCATAATCTGGAAGAACCCTGTCTCTCCATTGCTACCTGGAGGTGCATTGAAAAAGATATTGTCTTCTACAACTACCGTACGGAGGCGAAGTGTACCAGTTAATGCAACATCTGAAGTCACTGCAACATTGATAAATACCGAGTCAAAAGTGGCATTAAAATGATGCGCAGCAGTAATTGTTACCGGGGTAAGGTTGTTGTACTCTGCAGCAATGGAGGCAGATGTCAAATTGGACAATGGAAAAACTTCCACTGATCCACCTTGGCGACCATTAGGCACACCTGTAACTCCGTAGTATGATACGCGAGGAGCTACGTCGGTTTGGGTTTGAGCATTCATTGGATCAACCCCTGGCCAGTTTGTCTGCCACTTGATTGGAGTAATGTACTGCAAGTTGGCATCAATGGTAGCATTGAAGCCAGGATTTGCTGCAGCGCATGGACCACACGAAGCATTTGTAAACTCCTCTACAAGCACGCGACGCAGGTGTTGTGCCGATACAGAGAACGTGCACAAAAGGGCGATAGCAAGAATAGATAACTGTCTCATCATGTTTAGCAATTTTATAGTTGGTGAAAAGTACCGGCAAATGTAATCAAGACTTCAAGTAACTTAATTTTTTTGGTCAAAATTGTCGTTGGCTGTCATTCCATTGGTCTAAAAGACACTTTCTTTTATGCACGATTTGCACTTTTAAATTTATTTCCGCAATTTGATCTTCACGCAACGACGCTTATCAGGCCGGGTGTATTGTTATTCTGGGTGGGGACAAACCCCACCCCCTACCGGGCCTGAATCATCTTCTTAGTAGCACTATCCGTAGCCGTTTCCAACTTGTAGTACAGCAATCCAGTTGTATTGATCAGCGCACGATCGAGCGAGATGCTATTCTCGCCTTTCGCAAACTGGCCTTTTTGTTGGTACACGACCCTACCCGTTTCGTCAAACACCGATAACGTTGCTTCAGCTGCATCTGGAAGGTAGAAACCAATCAAAGTCTTGTTCACAAACGGATTTGGCTGGTTCTGGTACAACTCGAAACCTACCCCTGAGATCGTCTTGCCGTCGAAACGGAAAGCCACACCGAGGCGTGACATTAGGTCATTGGCTGCGTACGCCTCAGCTCTGGTGATCGAGCCAGATACGCCCAGCATCTGGCTCAACTTGCCAGCTTTCTCAGCCCGAAAACGTACTGTGAACGACTGTGCTCCGTCAATCGAAACCGACATAGCATTTTCTGGCAACAGGTTGAAGTTGTTAACTGAAACATTCTCCCCCTCAACGATACCAATGGCCGTCAATCCATCAAGGGCTAAAGTGAACTGAAAGCCCTTGAGATCCTGGGCAGATTTGAAAGTTACCTCAAAGGTCTCTCCCGCTTTTACGTCGCGGTCCTGGACCTCGAACAGGGCCGTCCCAACAGTCCGCTCTTCCGCCTGTATCGTGGCATTCGCCACCGCGGAATAGTTCACATCCCCAATTTTAACACCCATGAAATTTTCATACATGTGGTTCGTCAAAGCAGCGGCAATCGAAATAGTTTCGGGGAATGTCGTCGCAAATGGGTTATTTGAATTTGGGAAGACGAAGCCATGGTCTACAAAACGCCATGAATTGTTGTTAGGAAGGTCGGTGTATATACCCAGAATCAACTTGCGGAGCTCTACAATGTCAAATGTAGTGATTGAACCAGACTTGTTGGCGTCAGCAGCGATTATTTTGTACGGCGAGTCCAATGATTCAATAGCAAGAATATGCTTAGAGATCAACACCAGATCGTAGGTAGTAACTCCATTGAGCGGATTGTCATTTTTCTCTGGTGCAATCGTAAAGTTGGCATCAAGTGAAAGATGGTTCATCACCTGGTACACACCGTCCTGATCGGTAAGGTCAAAGTAAGAATATGGCGGTGCAAAGGTACTAGTACCTGCTATTTGTACCGTCACTTCTTCCACCCCTGCAGCCATTTCGGTCTCCAATCGACCTCCAACATTGATGTGACCGCTTGTAGGGCAGGTATTCAAATTATCCTGAACAATCACATAAGTTTCACAATAATCAGCATTACCTGCGGCGTCTATAGACCAGATCTCCACACATTGAGTGCCAAGTTCCGTACAATCGAACGTCACGTTTGTAATTGGATTGCCGTTGTTATCCACAGGGAACCCAATTCCGGTGCCACACTTGCGAACACCGATCTTCAATTGAGCAGCAGGGGTACAGTTATCTTCTGTATACTGCAGGAAATCAGATGCCCACAACTGTATCATCCCGGTAGGCATAATGTTTACACTCAGACCATTCAGACATACAATGGTTGGTGCTTTGCAGTCTTTAATCGTGAAATTATATTCGCAAACCGATTGGTTGCCACAACCATCCTGTAAGATCCACTTGATTTTGTGCGTTCCATACGGAAATTCCGGTATGGAATAAGCATTCGGAGATTGTGTCGTATTCCAACGCACAGAAAAGCTCTTTTTGGTGCCTGTAACATTGAGGTGCTGCTCCAGCGCAAACTGGTAGGTTTGATTGGTGGGTAGCCCCCTGTTGTCAAATGCCCGCGGTGTACCTCCTCCAAAATTAGGGGTATTTACATTGCCAAAATAAACAATCCCTGGCGGTGGTGGGTTCAGGCTGTTCACGACAGTTTCCATCGTTCCATCCTGGTCGAGGTCGAGGAAAAGCAGGTAATTTGCCATAATATTCGAACCTGAGCAAACGTCTCGACCTGCGATTGCAAGATCAGCCGGACCTTCGCAGAGGTTATGCGTTTGTATTGTATTGTCCCACCATTCAGTATCATTCCATTGGCCTGTACTATTGACCGTTATATCGCAGATGCTGGTATCAGAAGGGCAATGATCCAATTTGGGTGCCTTACCATCTAGGATTTTAATAATCTGCTTATACTGGTAGCAATTGGCATTGGCTTGCCAAAAGGTGCAATAGTCTGTTGCAGCCGGGTCACTTGGACTTATTTTGACAACTGTTGATTTCCAGGGCGGCAAAGTACCACAAGCTGAAACAGTAGGACCCTGCAGGTTTGCTATATTGTTGGTGTTTACGTTCGGGCTCGGATTTGGCACGTAAATACAGCCCAGATTCGGATTGTACGTACACCAGTTAATGACAGTCCAGTTCCGTTCTATCTTGAAGCATGCATCAGGCACTACCGTGAATATTTCATCTTCGTAGCTAATACCCAAGAGTTCACAATCCTCGCCAAAAAACTTAGGCCCATCATATCGGGCCGAATCGTCGCACACGGTTACAATTACATCGTTCGGGAATCGCAGGAAATAATCCTGCAGGTAAGTTACCACTACCCGTTGAGTACACTGACTGCTTTGTCCCTGGCAGTCAAATGCCCTGAAAGTTCGGGTGATCGTACCCTTGTTGCAAACGGTATCAAACAAGGCGTAATTTACCGAGTGTGTCAGACCTTCCTGGCCCTGATAAATTTTTGTATCGTCCAGACAGCAATTGTCGTCAACTGCGGCGATGCCATAGACCCAAAGGCTTGGATCAAAGTTCTCGCAATTGACCGTTACAGCCGCAGGAGGTAAACAGGAGGGCTTAATCTTGTCCTGTACTGCTGCCTGTACGATGCAATCGTTTGTATTCCCACTACAGTCGGTGACGCGGAAGGTAACCATGATTATCTCGCCTACATCCCGGCAATTGAAACTCACGGTTGACTCAAAGCCTGCACCACGCGATACCGTAAATTCTTCCAGGCAACAGTTATCGTAAGAGCCATTGTCAAAAGTCGAGGCATTCACCACTGCTTCACCGTTGTCGGTGAGCGCTACTGTGGTGAACTGGTCGCATACAGCTACAGGTGGAATAAGATCTTGAACGATGAGCTTGAATGAACAGGTTGTGTTATTCCCACAATCGTCTTCAGCCATATATGTTACCGTCTGGGTGCCAATCTGCAGACAAGGCGTAGAGCCAAATGCTGCCATTGTATCCCGGTTCCACCAGTTATTCCCTGGAAAATCCTGGAGTGTTCCTCCAAAGGTATACGAGCCGGTTTGTTCTCCAGTGCTGGGATCAAAGGTCACGATTGTCCCGCCGATATTGTTCACGCGGGAGCACTCGTCTTTGATGATGATATTTGGAAGATCAATCGTACCACAGCAAGTGAATGGATCTACCGACACCGTTTTGTTGGGCGGACAGGTCATTGCCGGGCCTTGCTTATCCTCCACTTTGATGAGCTGTTCGTACTTAATAACGCCTGTTGCGCAGGCGTTAAGGGCGGTCCATTTTCGGTTAATCTTGTAAGTACCATCACAGACTGGGATGAGTACATCTTTAAATACCCAGTTAAAGTTGCAGCCATCTGGTTTGCCAAAAACATAGGGATATCCTTGTAAACCCTGGCTTTCAATCCAATCAGGGGATGGATAGGCTGCTGTGCAACCGAAGCTTGGTGCCTGCAGTCCGTCGTAAAATGGCGGAAACTTCAGGTCGGCCAATGTCGGACGGGTCAAACTGATCGTTTGGATACAAGTAGAGGAGTTACCGCTTGCATCGATGGTCGTCCATTTGCGCGTAATAATCTTAGTTAAACCCGAAGCACAATCTTTCGGTATTTCCGAGTCGTTGTAAGTCAGGGTAAAGGTCTGACAGTCTGTTACCGTTGGGAGGGCAGCTGATATTCCCAGAGAATTGAACAGGTAATTGGCGCTAAGATCTGTGGTATTACAAGGCACAGCAAAATTCGTGCACATCAATACAGGAGAGAGTTTATCCTCCACTTTAATATTTCCCCAGCATTTGTTTCCACTGACGAGGTGCGTCACGCGCACCTGGTAAGTTTTGCCAATGTCGCTTGTTACCACGGTTCCAGGTTCCCATGGACCATTACCAAATGGCAAGGTGCGATCTATCTCGACAATATAATCGTCATAGCAGCCATAGGTACCTTCCAGAATATCATCCGGCAAAATATTTTCCGTGCAATCCGCATCGAGTGACAAATACACCAGGTCATTACAAGTTAGACTGGTAGGAGTAGCCACTACATTGACGTATACAGTGATATCCTGGATACATCCGGGATCGTTTGGACCAAAAGCTTTGGGTACCCCGCCATTTACGGAATAAACAATTTTGTATTGGCCCACGCCTTGTCCAGGGTTGAATACCGTAGCCGGCACACCGTTAATGGTAAAGCCCTGGCTTAAAATATTCGCATCGCCGGGCGTACCTGTGAGGGTTACCGGATTTGAAAACAGGCAAAACGCCCCGTTTAGGTCAGCAGTAATGGTCGGGTTTGGGTATTCGCAGGAGTTTCCAATGCTTACCGTTTGGCCTAAATCATTTCGCACCGTGATAGAGTACCCGATCGCATCCACATGAAGCCCGGTGAAATAATAATCGCCGCTATTATTTGGATTTTGGGCAAATAGGGTGCCTATCGGAACCAAAGTTGGGGCGTTAGGCGGGGGAAGGCTAGTGGAAAGGTAAAGTCCATTGACCGCGATCACCGACCAGGTTTGTCCTGCAAGGCTTTCTATTTTGATGGTTTCCCCAAATTGGCCGTCAGCCAGGGTTGTAGCATTGTTTTTGCAAACGCATGGGTCTGATATGAGGATCTTAGGTGTGCAACGGTCAAAAGGATTGATTGTCACCTGCGCGGTACAGGATGAAGTATTCCCGCATGGATCCGTAGCGGACAGCACAACAGACTGCGTAGTACCCTGATGTAAACAGTTGAAGCTAAAGGGACCCGGAGGTGTCACTACGAGGTTATTCCCCGGTGAACAGTTGTCACTAACCGATTGAAGCAGTTGCGCCTGTGTAACCACAACAATTCCAAAAATATCAAGATTGACGCTAATGTTTTTACAGACGATGCTTGGTCCGGAATTATCCGAAACATTGATTGTTTGGGTGTATATTGCGGTATTTCCACAAGCATCGGTCGTTGACCAGGTACGTTTGATGATTTGTGATTGTGCACAAGTACCTGGCATACTGGTCTGTGTAAAGCTCACTGGCAGGCCTACCGGAGGTTGAACCGGGAATGATTGACCCTGGTTTACGGCATCAGGCGTGGCTGAATTGGCTGCTGATGGCCCGCTCCAGGTAAAATTAGCATATACCGTACCATTGCCAAAAAGCCGCAAAGACTGCCCGATGGCTTCATTGCCTGTTTCAGACACCCCTATATCAGTGGAAACCATCCCGTTGGCTGGCCCACCAATCGCTGTCATCACGCCTTCATAACTCAGAAACTGCAAAACTGTACCACCTTTGACAAAAGCAATGCCATCAGATGGACCATTTTCAATACCCGGAATCAGAAAGGCAATGGTGCCATACCCATTGCTTAGGTTGGGGATAACGCCTGTAAGCGGCACGTTCAGATAAGTGCCACCCATATTAGCTGTGCTACCGTTGTACAGGAATAGCTCGTATCCGCTGCCCAGGTTGGTACCGGCGCGTCCAGCAATCTCAATAAATTCGTTGACATCGTTGCCCGTATTATCGTAGTGTATTTCATTGATCCAGACGGGCCCGTTGATAATACCGGCAGGATCGCAGGCATCTGTACCAATTACGGAAGGGACTGGAGGGATCGGATCATTACAAGAGATCGTGATATTAGCTGGCTTGGGCGTCAGTACTGGCGCATCCGTATCGGTTACGGTGATCACCTGTGTGTGGGTGTTTTGGTTGTTACAAGCATCAGACAAGGTCCATTTACGGGTGACGATGCGAGATCCGGCACACTGGCCCGGCACCTCTGTCTGCATAAAGCTTGCAGCATTAGACGCCGGCAATGGATTAATCGTCTGACCTGCATTCAAGGTTCCTGGTGATTGGGCAATAGGGCCTACCCAAGTGAAATCGGTAGCCACCTTACCAGTTCCCGTCAACTGCAAAGAGAGACCTGCGGCCTCTGTACCAGCTTCAAAAACACCAACATCTGTAGAGAAGATACCCATAGCAGGGCCGTCAGTGGCCTGGAAAGGTCCCTCATAACTCAGAAACTGTATGACCTGATTGGTTGAAATGCGATATAGGGCAATTCCATCCGGCGTGCCGTTTTGAATCCCATTGGCAGGGTAAGCTAAGGAAACTGCGCCGAAGCCATTGCCTTCGTTATCAATGACGCCAACCAAAGGATCTGTGTCATAGACCACGCCACCGTTGCCGTTGTATAAGATTATCTGATAATCAGTAAGGTTAATACCCGCAGTACCGGCAACCTCCACAAATTCATTTACATCCGCCCCAATATTATCATAGTGGAACTCATTGATAAAAATGACCGGAGGTACTGAGCCGCCGCCGCAATTGTCTGTACCTGTTAGCGCCGGGGCAAGGGGCAGCGGGGCTGTGCAGGAAATGGTGATGTTCGCTGGTGGCGGCGGGATTGGATTAAAGGTCGGCGCCGTCATGTCCGGAGCGTAGGAATACGTAAGGGTGCACGTAAAACCGATCTCGTTGGCATCTTTTACGCCATTCACAGGCGGAAGGTCATCAAATATCGTATAGGTTCTGGTAACGGACGTGGAACTGCAATTGTTAAAGCTGCTTGTCACCGAAGTGATCGTCAGCATACCACAAAACGTGCCGTTGATACTTCCGCCCAAGGCTTGAAACCCTGCCTGGGTCGTCACCGGCGCTGGAATAGGATTCGTGCAACTGAACGTACCGCTTGGTTGAGGTGGACAGTTGACCGTGAAGCTGCAATTGCTTGAGCAGCTGAACACCGCGGGGCCGTTGTTCACGGTAAAATTGCAAGTAGGGTTCGCACTAAAAGTAGCCGTAACCACACTGGGGGTTCCATCGGCCTTCAGGCGTACGCCCGTAAAAACAGTTGGGCTGGTAAAAGGGGCTGAAACAGAAAGCGCGCCACCTCCGGCCAGCACATCGCCCGTAAGGGTAAGATTGCCAGTAGCCGGGGCATTGGCAAAGTTTACGGTGATGTTAGCCGTGAAATAATCGTCTAAAGAATTGGAGCTGGTGCCGTTATCATTGCATTGGCTAACATTCGCAAAAGTAAGAGCAGAAACGCCGCAAGCCAAAGAGCAATTGCCGACGTTTGGACCATTGTTTTCTGTAAATGCACAACTATTGGTGCTAAAAGTAGCAGTCATCACACTGGGAGTTCCATCAGCCTTCAGACGAATGCCGGTGAAAACAGTGGAAGTAGCGTTAAAAGGCGCAGCCACAGAAAGCGCCCCGCCGCCGGCCAGCACATCACCGCTCAGGGTTAGATTGCCGCTAGTGGGTGGATTGGTATAATTGACGGTGATATCGGCTGTAAAATAATCGTCAGAAGGATCCGAACTGGTACCGTTGTTATTGCAGGAACTAATATTTGCAAACGTAATGGAACTTAAAGAAGTCTGAACAGCGGTGCCATTGATGATCAGGTCATTGTCCAGGGCGACCACCGACGTGCCAATACGCATCGTACCGCCAGTGCCCGGGCTTCCACTCACGGCGTTTCCATATCCGTAAAGTCGGAACGTAATGGTACCGGTATTGCCGTTTATGTTGACATTGAAGGTGTTCAATACAGATGCGGCGGTCACAGGCGCTGTGCCCAGATCGGCCGCATATCCGTCAATACTGCTTCGAAGCGTGGCGGTATTTGGGCCTGTGTTGGAACTACGCAGCACAATCTGCACCGTCGTAATATCCGCCCTGTAACAACTTTGAATTGGGAGTGTGAACTCGTAATATTCGTTGTTAGCAACGGCATCGGCAAGCGTAGTGGGAACACCCGCTGTATTAAACCAGCCAGAAGAACTGATAGAACCTGCAGCAGCAGCAGCCGTGACACCTGCCCCGCGTTGCAGGATGCCAACGTTTATCCCGGCTGCATTGGTCGTAGCGTTGTTGGAGACCTGGTTGCCAGCCTGCGTGCTAAGTTCCCATGCTTCCAGTTGGGCAAAGGCGATTTGAGCAAAAAGAAGCGCTAACAGGAGGAGTAATCCTTTTTTCATATGCATGTGACAAAGCTATTAATAGCGAGTTTTAAATCCTAAACAGATTTAAAACTTAATAAATTTGATGGCCTGAAATGTCAAAGTACTGCCGTGGAGCAGCTTTCAAAAAGCCCGTATTTAGGAATTGACCGTATTGGAAATCGTACTTACTTCTCCGAGGGCAAAAATTGAGCCTTAAAGCTGATAAAGCTAAAAATGACAGCTCAAAATAGAAGAAAAGTCAGCGGCAGAAAGCCAAACAAGTCATGAGATTACAAATAACAAGGATTAAAATAACGATTGCAAAAGTAAGCAAGACCCGCCGAAAATATAGTAAGATTTTGACTTTTTCCCGAAAACTTAACTTCAAATATTAGAAACCGCCGGTTTTTTGTGAAAATAACGGGCTGAGTACTTAGAAAGGGTACACATTTTTCAGGTAAAAACCTCGTTGAAGTTCTTTGACAATTCGGAAAAGAAAATAAGGACTCCTTTGCAGTTGTTCTTAATAGCCAATTGAGCGATAGCAATTGGGGTTATTTTGCGCAGTCGGTCTTTTCGTAC
>CANJPT010000035.1 GCA_947476195.1 Lewinellaceae bacterium
AAACTCTCCATTGTGTATTCTTCGCCACCGTTATGATAAATCATAACGGGTAACATTATTCCTCAACCATTTTTCAACAGCTTTCCTTACCTGTATATGAACTTTCCTACCATCTCTTTTCCTTCTACTGTCAGTACGTCAATGAACTCATATAGAATAACCACAAAGAAAAAATGTGGCAATCAGTATCAAATTTTAAGGAGCAACTTTTTACTCCAGAACTATTCTAATCTCTTACTCGTAAACTGTTCTAATCTGTCATTCGTCGTTATCGGGCCGCAAAGGTAAGAAACTTTAAATCTTTCAACCAAACAATTTCAATCTTTTTTTTAATCTTTTTTTAACCCCAGTTCCAACCTTAACTTCCAATTCTAAACCTCTATTCTAATCACGTTGTCTTCCAAAGCGGGTGCAAAAGTAGAAACTATTTTTATTCTACCAAGGGCTTCGCCAAATATATTTCATAAAACTTCATTTCGGCAAAGCATAATCGAGGTTGTTATTAGTCTAACATGTTGAAAATAAATGATTAATATCATTTATTCCTGAACAAAGTATTTGAAAAAAAATATTCAATACTTACTGACCTGATCCCAATTCAGATCAATAGGCCCGTTCGTCCTTGTTTTCAATGTAATTCATGAAAGCCCGATTAACTACCTGATTACCTCCTGGTGTAGGGTAATTGCCTGAAAAATACCAATCACCTGTGTTTTGAGTACAAGCTGAATGAAGCCCCTTCAACGTTTGGAATATTAGGATCAATTCAGGCTTTAGGTCTTTGGGGCGAACAAGCTCCGCTATTTTGCTACTGATCTGGCAATACTCAAAATGATCATATAGGCTGGTCACTTCATTTCGAACCGCTTCCACTGGCAGATTTTCGGAATTTTTGCACCGCTGGTAGGCCTCTTGCAATAGATTTTCCTGGCCTGTCTCTTTCAATAGCGTTACAAGTGCCTGAAACGCGACGAAGTCACGCATCTTACTCATATCTATACCATAACAATCAGGAAAGCGAATCTGAGGCGCACTACTTAAGATTATAATGCGTTTTGGCCTGAGTCGAGCTGTGATACTTACAATGCTATCCCGTAGGGTGGTACCTCTTACGATGGAATCGTCGAGAAGTACCAAAGTATCCTTATCGTCCTGGCACACTCCATAGGTAACATCATATACATGGTTCACCATATTATTTCGAACCTTTTTATTCGCTATGAAGGTTCGTTGTTTATCGTCTTTATGAACCAGCTTTTCGTTTCGGGGTCTTACGGCAAGGATCTCAGCTACTTTTTCAGGGTTAATATCTTTACCCAATGCCAGTATTTGATCTTGTTTCAAAATGTTAAGTTCTGATTCAAGGCCTTCCATGAGGCCATAGTAAGCAGCTTCCGCAGTATTGGGGATGTAACTGAACACCGTGTGTTTCAAATCAAAGTTAACTGCTTCCAGCACAGGACGAGCGAGGAGTCTACCCAGTTTTTTACGTTCCTGATATATTTCGCGGTCGTTGCCTCTGCTGAAATAAATGCGCTCAAAAGAACAGGCACGACGTTCGCGGGGTTCAAGAAAGGGTAGTTCTTCTATCTTCCCATTGTACTTGACAATTAAGGCATGACCAGGTTTGAGTTCTTTCATGTCCTTAAATCGGACATTAAACACGGACTGGATGGCTGGACGCTCCGAGGCGCCTACCACAATTTCATCATCCTGATACCAATAGGCAGGACGTATACCATTGGGATCCCGCATGAGGAACGCATCGCCATGACCAATCATCCCTCCAAGGACATACCCGCCGTCAAATTTTTTGCTGGCGCGATGTAGTAGCCTTTGGATATCCAGATTTTCGAAGATAAGCTGATTAATATCAGGGTTAGAGTGGCCGTCTGGTTTATACCAGGTATGAAGGCGCTGTACTTCGTCGTCGAGGAAGTGCCCGAGCTTTTCGAGTACGGTTACCGTATCGCTCTTTTCTTTTGGATATTGGCCGAGTTCGACGAGTTCTTTAAAAAGCTCGTCCACGTTGGTCATGTTGAAATTACCTGCCAGCAGGAGGTTTCGGCTTATCCAGTTATTTTGGCGGTGGAAAGGGTGGACCAATTCGATAGAATTGTCACCGTGCGTACCATAACGAAGGTGGCCCATCAGCACTTCCCCCATATAAGGCATATTCTCCCGTAGCCATGCGGTGTCGTCCCTATGTTCAGGAGGCGCAGCGTTCAACCTTGCCCATACCATGTCGAAAAGATCGGCGAGGTAGTTGGGCGCGTTGGACCGCTTTCGACTAATATACCGAGTACCCGGCTTGGGATTTAGTTTGATGGTGGCAATACCAGCACCGTCCTGACCTCTATTGCGCATTTTTTGCAGCAAAAGCTGCATTTTTTGTACACCATAGAAGGCTGTGCCGTATTTTTTTTGGTAAAATTCGAGTGGCTTTAGAAGCCTTAGTACGGCAATGCCGCACTCATGTTGGATAATATCGCTCATTGGGGTGCAAAGGTAAAAAAGGGGAGCTTGATTTGTAGCTGTTAAATAAGGTTTCGAAGGGTGCTTGAGAAAGCTTGGCTTACTACGAATCCTGGCGATCTATAATTTCATCAAAAATACTACCTATCTCCTTCCGGACATTTACAATGTCCCCTCCTCAACAGACTAATTACCTGTTCAAACAGAAGTGTAGTCCAGGAGGATGGCCCGTTGAAGCAAGCTCTTTTTCACTTTTGAATCGATGGGTATGATTACTGGGCGAAGGCAATTGACTTGTCTTATTGCCTAGCAGCCTAATTTTTGAAGTAGCCAGGCACCAAATAGCAACGACATGGTGCCTTTCAACGTAAAAAAAATGACTCCTGCCCAGCCTAGTTTTCGCAGGTAATCCTTCAAGTTCTTTTTTTCCATGTTTAGCGGTACTTTATCCTCTTTCAGAATAGATTGTGTGTGGGTATTAAGGCAGATGGTTGAATTTTGTGTCATTATTGGATTCGCACCCAAGTCTTGCGCACAGTGCGGAATGCCACCCAAAACGATTTTTATGAAAATAAGTTGATACGGATAGGCTAAAAAACTGAACTTAATGCTCGTATAGCCTTGCAAACCGGATTAACGCTGCCACAGACACGGTTCGATTTGCTCAAAAGGTGGTTAATCCAAGTGATTAAAGCACAAAAAAATAAAGGCTATTATATAAGGTATACAATGATTTGCTGAAGCTTCACACACTCAGGCATCAATTATTCAGAACAGTGGGTTAGCAGCTCTACTTTTGCAACACTAACTAAATTCTTTTCAACTTCATTAACATGACTGGAAAACGTATTCTTCTCCTAATTATGGGTCTTGGCCTCATCGGTACTGCTATTGGATATTTCCTTTGGAACAAGCCTCATGAAAACATGACCACCTCCAAGGCTGAAGCTACTGTGGAAGCTTCCGCACTATTTCAATCGTACAATACTGATGAAAACGCAGCTAATGGCAAATACCTAGGCAAAACCATAGCAGTAACTGGCAAAGTTAAAGAAACCTCTAAAGCAGAAGGCAGCCCCAGCAAAATCACCCTCGAAACTGGTGATGAGTTTGGCGTAATCTGTGAATTGGATGCACTAAGTCAGCATTCCAGAACAGATTTTACGGCGGGCGAAACCGTCACCTTCAAGGGTAAATGCGATGGCATCAACCTTGATGTCCAGCTATCCCGATGTGTTGAAGTCAAATAAAATGATAAACCATATTTTTTGGGCAATGAATTCGTCAGGCCCATTGTTTAACAATTGAATCGTCCAAGATAGCTTTCATTCACGCAAACAAAGAATAACATGCAAAAATCAATCATTTTCCTCGTAGCTCTTTTCGCGTTTACGACAACTGCATCAGCCCAAAAATTCTTTACCCGCGATGGTAAAGTCAAATTTGATGCAACTGCACCCACTTCACCTGAAAAAATTGATGGCTTGAGCAATAGCGTCACCGCTGTTTTAGACGCCTCCAATGGGAATTTTCAGTGGGCTGTGCTGGTTAAAGGTTTTCAATTTGAAAAATCTTTGATGCAAGAGCACTTTAATGAGAACTACATGGAGTCTGGTAAGTACCCTAAGGCAACTTTTGTAGGCAAGATAACCAACCTGAGTGAAGTAAATCTGGCTAAGGATGGAACTTACAATGCCATTGTAGCTGGGCAAATGACCATGCACGGTGTAACTAAGGACATTACAGCCAATGGCGCGCTCACCGTTATCGGTGGCAATATTAAAGTCAATGCAGGATTTAACCTAAGTCTTGCCGACTTCAATATTGACATTCCATCTTTAGTCAGTGACAAAATAGCAAAAGAAGCCAAAATACTGGTGGATGCTTTGCTCGTACCGAAACAGTAATTAGATGCTAAATGATTGACTGTCAGCCTGGCCTTTGATTCAACTGTTTCTAAATGCGTTGTAAGATATCAGGCATCGCTCCAGATCTAATTGGGTAGGTTCAATAATTTTCATCGAAAACAGCTTTTCGTCCGGTACAGCCAAGCGCACTGTACCGGACGAATTTTTTTTATCCTGTTTCATGAGGTCCCAAATAGCAGGGATGATTAACGGGTCAATGATCCTGTGCGGAAAAACATTTTGGCCCAATGCCAAGATTTCAGCACGAAGTATACTTTTCTCTAAACCTGTCGAAGCCTCCGTGAGGGTGGATTCAATGTCAGATTCGCAGATCATACCAATATAAATCGCTTCACCATGCGTGAGCGGTTCAGGAGCGTCCAGAAACCAACTTTCCAACGCATGGCCAATACTATGGCCAAAATTCAAGAGCATTCGCGCGCCCTTTTCTAATGGGTCTTCTTGAACGATCCGCACTTTTACGGCGATAGATTTTCTAAGTATATCTAACCAATTGAGCGAAGTGAGGGGTACACTTGACGTTGCCCACTCCCTTAGTTGCCTTCCCAGTTCGAGATCACCGATCAACGCATGTTTGATTACTTCAGCAAAACCACTGGACAATTCGCGGTATGGCAAAGTTTTTAGAAAAAAAGGATCCATGAAAACGGCGGCAGGCTTTTGGAAAACTCCAATTGAGTTTTTTATTCCCTGAAAATCAATACCCGTTTTCCCGCCAATGGCGGCATCCGTCATGGAGAGTAAGGTAGTGGGGATCTGAACAAAATCGATTCCCCGTTTCCAGGTAGCAGCACAGAAGCCTCCCATGTCGCCGATGACCCCGCCGCCCAGGTTGATGACAACTGCTTGGCGATCAAGTTTGGCATCCAGCATAGCTTGCCAGATATTTGCGCAGGTAGCGAGTTTTTTTTGCGCTTCACCGGAATGGATTTGAGTCAGCAGGTTTTTTTTTGACAGCTCTGTTTTCTCCAAAAAATAAGGGAGACAATATTGGCAGGTATGCTCGTCACAGAGGATAACCACCTGCGAATAGTGCTGCTTTTCAAGCCAATCCGGAAAAGTGTCGGCAAGTGGGCCTAAAAAGATGGGGGAATTTTGAAGTTGAAATGTTGGCGACATGAATCAGTTTGTATTGGAAGTTAATGGTGGAATTGATACTCATCCATGCACGATCCATAACATTTAGCTCATAACTTCTCTTCATCCTTGCGGCATCCTTATCTCGATCTGGGTTCCCTTGCCCAATTCACTTGTCAGGCTAAGTTTCCATCGGTGTTCTTTGCACATGGTTTTTACGTAGAAAAGCCCAAGTCCAAAACCTTTTACATTGTGTACGTTGCCTGTAGGTACACGGTGGAATTTGTCGAACACACGCTTTTGATGTTCTTTTGGAATTCCTATACCATTGTCTTGAACACTTAGAACCAGGTAGTTGCCCTCGTTATGAAGTCCGATATAGATGTCTGGCTTTCCTTTGGAATACTTCACACCATTGTCTACCAGGTTGTGAAGGATATTTGTGAGGTGAAGTTTGTCTGCGCGAACGATTGGCTTGGCGGCTTTGAGGTCAAGGTAAAGGGTTCCGTTTTTATCGTTTACTTTTAATTCAATGGACGGCGAAATATTGTGGATGAGTTCGATCATGTCAATTTCCTCCACATTCAATTCGATGTTATCACGCTCGATCTTAGCGAGTTGAAGTACTTTTTCTACCTGGGTATTAAGTCTTAAAACCTGTTCCTTGATAATACCTGCATAACGATTGAGGCGAGGGTCCTCCCGAATTTTCTCGTTTTTCAAAAAAACATCGGTAGAGATGTTTATGGTCGAAATGGGCGTTTTAAACTCATGAGTCATGTTATTGATGAAGTCTCGCTGCAACTCCGACAACTGTTTCTGCCGCAAGATCACAAAGATGGAGTAAATAAAAAACAACACGGTGAGGAGCATAAGAGCGGTAAAGCCAACAACCAACCAAATACTGCTAAGAATATTGGCGCTTTTGCCAGGAAAAAGCACCCCGAAATAGTAAATAAAATCCTGGTCATAGTGCTTTGGCAAAGGCTCTGCCAATGGCACCGAATCGTCTTTTTTGGTGGAGTATTTTACCAGTTTTCCGCGCACCATTTGATCACTGGAGCAGTCAAAGATACCGTATTCGTAGTCTTCTTTGAGCCCCTGGGCTTCGAAGGCCTTTCCAAGTACATGCTCCAGATCACCTGCTTCAAACACATTATTGACATTTACGACCCAATAATTGGTTGACACTTGCTGCACGAGTTTTTGGGAGGGCAGCGCAAACAGATTCATTTGAGCCAATTGATTGGCAGCGTCGAGCATGGCCTGGTTTACCCGACGGTTAAATTCCTGTTCCTGCAAATTCCAGGTGCGAAGTACCCAATAGGTCTGTACGGCTAAAAGGCTTAGGCTAGCCAGAGCGCCCAACACAATGACCCGGCGAATGATGGTATTTCTCATTGGATATTGAATGATTTAATGGGTGATTTATTTTCTATACAAAAAAAGCGAAACCCTCCGCTAAGCAGTTGGTTTCGCTTTTAAATAGTTCTTTACAGGATTTAGTTCTTGACAGGAGACAGCAATTTACAGATAGCTAGACGCTGTGAACCTTGTAATCTGGTCAGAAAAAACTGTAAAATTTAGATTAGTCATCCATTTCAACTGCACTACCACCTTCGTTGACAACCTCAAATTTGAGGTCAGCTATTACTTCAGGGTGGAATTTGAGGATGGCCGTATACGAACCGAGTTCTTTTACCTCCTCGGGCATTTCGATAATGCGTTTTTCAGCATCGACGCCAAACTCCGTCAAGGCGTTGACAAGGTGCTGTGCAGTGACCGAACCAAAAAGTCGGCCATTTTCGCTGGCTTTGGCTGCGATTTTGATTTTAGCACCAGCCAATTTGGCTAACACATCTTTGAAAGCTGCGATAATAACGGCTTCTTTTTTAGAGCCTTGCTTTTTCATGCCTTCAAGGCGGGCCAGGTTTGGCTTATTGGCTACAATACCCAAGCCTTGTGGGATGAGGTAGTTGCGTCCGTAGCCGTCTTTCACTTTTACGACGTCGTGCTTGGCACCTACCTTGTCAATATGTTCGAGCAGAATGATATTCATTGCTGTTGAATTTTAAATGTTTATTTCATCAAGTCGGCCACGAAAGGCAGAATTGCCAAATGACGTGCGCGTTTAACGGCAGTGGCTACACGGCGCTGATACTTCAGGCTGTTGCCTGTGATACGGCGTGGAAGTAATTTGCCCTGTTCGTTGATGAATTGAATCAGGAAGTCCGCGTCTTTGTAGTCAATATACTTGATGCCAAATTTGCGGAAACGGCAGTATTTTTTGCCACGCAACCCGAGTTTTGGGTTACTGAGGAACTTGACATCTTCTCTTGAAGCAGCCATAAGTATGGAACGAATGAGTGATTGGTGAATGAATGAATTTTAAGCGTCGAGGTCAACGACTTCGGGAGCCGATACTGTTTCGAGCGCCTTTTCTTCAGCAGCAACGACTGCAGGAGCAGAAGATTCTTTCTTCTTGCTGCGCGAGCCAATAAGGCCTTTGCGTTTGTCGTCGTTGTACTTGATGCCGTACTTATCGAGTTTAACCGTCAGGAAACGCATGAGATTTTCATTGCGTTTGAGGTTCAATTCGAATTTTACCAACCATTCGGAAGATTCACAAGCGAACTCGATACAGTAGTAAATGCCTGTAGAGCGCTTGGTAATAGCATAGGCCAATTGACGGAGGCCCGTTTCATCCACATGGATAATCGTCGCACCAGCGCCTGTTATCTCTTTTTGGATGTTTTCCGCTGTCGCTTTTACTTCATCGCCCGACAGCACTGGGTTTACGATGAAGTTGACTTCGTAATGTCTCATTATGAGTCTGTTATTGAAAAAAAGAATGAACGTTTTATGAAAAACGGGCGCAAAAGTAGTAAACAACCCGTTCTTATGCAAATCTGTTTCCAAATTTAATTTTGGATTGAAACAAATCTTTCTGACCCCGATGAAAAACTACCTTTGCGGCACCTTTTTAGTTGTGATGCTGTTATACCATCACGCATTCACCTCAACATTTCATAATTATGGCATCCATACGTCAAAAACAGGTAGGCGAACTTATACGCCGCTTCTTCGGAATGATACTTACCGAGGAAGGCAACAATATTTATGGCCGTGGCAAACTGGTCACTGTCACCGATGTAATCATGACTCCAGATCTGCTTGTAGCTAAGATCTATATCAGCGTATATGGTACGGAGGATAAACCGGAGGTCATACTGCAGTTGGAAGACTCTCATACGCTTTTACGCCAGGCCCTGGCGGGCAAAATTGGCAAACAAATGCGCAGGATGCCTGACATTGAATTTTTTCTGGATGATACGGTTGACGAGATGTTTCGTGTGGAAGATCTACTCAATCGGGTAAGCGAAGCAGATAAGAAGATCGGACAATGACAAACGCTTATAAATGAACGACAACCATCCACATCCAAACATCTCAATTTTTGCTATTGGATTCAATTCTTGACATTGCCCGCCGCACCATTCGCTTCGAAGCTGATGCACTGCTTGCCCTGGCCGACAGCCTTGACGATAGTACAGATTTTCAACGCCTTGTGGAAGATGTAACAGCCGCACCTACGAGTCGGTTGGTAATCACGGGTATTGGTAAAAGTGCTATTGTAGCCCAAAAAATAGTGGCCACACTTAATTCTACGGGGACTCCATCACTTTTTCTGCATGCTGCGGATGCCATTCACGGTGATCTTGGGATGGTACAGCCCGCTGACTTTGTTATTTGCCTTTCCAAAAGTGGTGAAACGCCCGAAATTAAGGTTCTTGCCCCTTTGGTCAAGAATTTTGGCAATCCATTGGTGGCGATCACAGCGAATCAACATAGCAGCCTTGCCCGACAAGCGGATTATTTTCTGTATACCCCGATTGAGCAAGAAGCTGACCCCAATAACCTTGCACCGACCAGCAGCACAACTTCTCAAATGGCCCTTGGCGATGCGTTGGCCGTTGCACTTCTTTCTCGTAAAGGCTTTGGTGCGCAGGATTTTGCAAAATTCCATCCGGGCGGAGCATTGGGCAAGCAACTTTACCTGCGTGTCCAGGATTTGTATCCACTTCATGAGCGACCTGTAGTAGGTCCCGATGCAACCTTATCAGAGGTTATTCTGGAAATCAGCTCTAAACGTTTGGGGGCTACCGCGGTAGTCAGCCCTGATGGAGCATTGCTCGGAGTCATCACGGATGGAGATTTACGTCGGATGCTGCAGCGCGGTGGCGATTTTAATATGGTTCGTGCACGCGACATACTTAGTTCGGCGGCCAAATCGGTTGGACCAGATACTTTGGCGGTGAATGCCCTGGCAATGATGCGTCAGCATGCTATTTCTCAACTTTTAGTCGTTGAAAACGGGCATTTTTTGGGCATTGTGCATTTGCACGATTTGCTGCGGGAAGGATTGGTATAAATCCAACCTTAAATCACATGATTCAAATGGACCTGTTGCCATCGGTACTCACCCAAAAATGATTTGCCGCAGATGCAAGCACCGTTTGGCCTTGAGCTTTAGGCGCATTTGACATAAAACAAGAGAATTGTATTTGGTTGAGACGGTTTTGGGGGCATCCAATGATGAAATATTTTTTCTGTTTGATGTAGTGCGGCGGTGACTTGAAGTAAACGCCGCACTACATCAAACAGTGAATGACCAACTATACTCCAAACGCAGCGGCCACCAAATCTACCTGCTCCTTTTCATGCGCTTTTGGGAAGCCCGTAGCTGGTGATGCTGCTGCCCGGCGACCCGCATATTTCCAACCATATTCAGATTGATTGATCGCAATATGACTCCAGGCACCCATATTAGCAGGTTCTTCCTGCACCCAAATTAGTTCAGCTTTAGCATACTTTTTCCTAAGGGCATCGAACTGCGTTTTCGGGAAGGGGTAGAGCTGCTCGAGCCGGACAATAGCTACATCCTCGCGCTTTTCCTCTTGCTGCTTTTTCAACAAATCGTAATATACTTTGCCGGAGCAAACGAGCATGCGAGTTACTTTTTTAGCATTTGCAGCAGCATCGTCTATAAGTTCGCGGAAACGATTACCGGTTTCAAGTTCACTGATTTCCCCGAGGTTGAAGGGTGCGCGCAAACCTGATTTTGGCGACATTACCACCAGCGGTTTCCGGAATGGTCGGATCTGTTGGCGGCGCAACAAGTGGAAAAAGTTACTGGCGGAAGTTATATTTGCCACGGTAACATTGTTTTCAGCGCAACCTTGCAATATGCGTTCGAGGCGGGCTGAAGAGTGCTCCGGGCCTTGGCCTTCGTAGCCGTGTGGCAGCAGCATCACGAGGCCGCTCATACGCTGCCACTTACTTTCTCCGGCAAAAATAAATTGATCGACAATAGTACTGGCACCATTTACAAAGTCGCCAAATTGTGCTTCCCAAATCACTAATGCATCTGGCGTGGACAATGAATAGCCATATTCAAAACCTAATACTGCGTACTCACTGAGCAGTGAATTAAAGATGCGGAACTTACCCTGTTTTTCAGAAATGCCATCTAAACGATTAACCTCACGATAGTTTTCAGCATCCACGATACAGGCATGACGGTGACTGAAGGTGCCACGTTTTACATCCTGCCCGCTCATTCGAACGTCCTGCCCGTCGTGCAACAGGGAGCTATAAGCAAGGAGTTCGCCAAGCTGCCAGTCGATTTTACCCGTTGAGACCAGTAGTTTTTTAGCCTCGGTCAGTTTCGCGATTTGGGAGATTGGGGTAAAGCCATCAGGGAAAGACAACAAGTGGTTGATCAATTTTTCGATTACTGCGCGTGGGATACCCGTATCCGGGCTTTCCTGAAAATCCTTATCCGCTATGGTTTTGGTCAGCGCTTTCCAGTGTAATTCAGGTTCCTGGTAAGTATACGGTAAGGGCGTCTGGCGTGCGTTTTCAAGGCGTGCCTGAAGGTCAGCCTTAAATTTAGCCTCCATGTCTTTGGCCAGTTGTTCGTCTACATCACCACGATCCACCAATATTTTATTGTAGATTGTACGAGGATCGGAATGCTTTTCAATGATCTTCCACATTTCAGGCTGAGTGAAGCGCGGTTCATCGCTTTCATTGTGGCCATTGCGCCGGTAACATACGAGGTCCAGGAAGACATCCGTATTGAAAGCCTGACGATACTCAATGGCGAGTTCAGCCGCAAACACACAGGCTTCAGGATCGTCTCCATTCACGTGAAAAACGGGCGCCTGAACAACCTCTGCGATACTGGTGCAATAGGTGCTGGAACGTGCGTCTTCCCAACCTGTTGTAAAACCGATCTGATTGTTGATGACCAAATGTACGGACCCGCCGGTATTGTATCCATCCAGGCTCATCATCTGAATTACCTCATAAACAATGCCTTGTCCGGCGACAGCTGCATCGCCGTGGATGAGGATCGGGAGCACGCGGTCGTAATCTTCCTTATATAGGATGTCAAGTTTTGCACGGCTAAAGCCTTCCACTACCGGGTTTACCGCTTCCAGATGACTGGGGTTGGGCAGCAATTTTATGTAGACGGTACGTCCGTTTGGTGCTTCTGTTTGAGAAGAATATCCTTGGTGGTATTTCACATCGCCCGAACCATAACTTTGGTCGGGGATACTTTTATCTTCAAATGCGCGGAAGATCTGTTCGTAAGTTTTGCCCACGATATTGCAGAGCACGTTGAGTCTGCCCCGGTGCGCCATACCGATAACGACTTCTTCTACCGGCGTTTCTGTTTCGGCAGCCCGATTGATCATCGCATCGAGGGCTGCAATGGTCGCTTCTCCTCCTTCGAGGCCAAAACGTTTTTGTCCCACGAATTTGGTCGCTAAAAACTGTTCAAAGCCCACAGCACCATTGATTTTCTCCATAATTCGCTTTTTTTTCGCCAGCGAAAAGCCAAAGTCTGGCCCAAGGTTGCGGCCTTCAATTTTCTGTCGCAACCATTCACGTTTGGTCTTGTCAAACACGTGTGTGCTTTCGAAGCCAATATTGCCACAGTAGATCAATTTCAAGCGTGCCACAATTTCGCGGAGCGTAGCATTAGGCATCCCAACCTGATATCCACCCAAAAATCGTGTGTCAAGATCTGCTTCTGTGAGGCCATAGTCGGATAATTCAAGTCTTGGCTGACGGTTTTTGCGCGATTTAATAGGGTTGGTAGTCGAGAGCGTATGCCCACGATCCCGATAGCCATAGATCAGGTTGACAACTGAAAATTCTTTTTTAAGATCAGTTGTGGCGGTAATGGAAGCTGCCCCATTAATGGTGTGGCCATTGGCTGCATCGGAGGCAAAATCAAAGCCCCGAAAAAATGCTTGCCAATCAGATTCAACAGAAGCCGGGTCGGCCTGCCAATTTTTATACAATGATTCTATGTATTGCGGGTGTGCGTTGAAAACAGGAGAGAAGTCAGTCATTTATATACTTTGTTGATTCGGGGATTTGCTGATTTGTTTATAGATAAGCCCCGGCTTATAGCAGTAAAATCAAGTATCTTGAGCGGGCGCAAAATTAAAACGACCCTATCGGTATTTTGTAAAAACATTGTCAATTACCGCCGCCAAATCATGATCTTTTTGGGTTATGATATTCCCTGCACTGTGAGTGCAGAGTGTTATGTCAACTTTATTCCACACATTTCTCCATTCGGGGTGATGATCCAGCCGTTCTACTTGCACCGCTACATCAGCCATAAATGCAAAGGCCTCGGTGAAATTTTTGAAATCGAAGGAAGCGTAGAGCTTGTTATTTTTTTCTTGCCACATAGAATTATGAATTTAGAATGGTCGGCAGCGTAACAGATTAATGCTTGAAGGGTTTTAGCCAATTTCAGAACCAGCTCTTAGCAAACGACCACTTCGCCGTCGGGGCTCAGTTTTTGAAGAAAAACAGGTTTGATCTCATTCATTGTACCAGCGGATGCAGGAATCTCAATTTTAATATAATTGTCCGTAAACCCGCTTAACAGCGCTTCATCCCGATGATGTTCAAAAAGTACGGGACGAATCGAAGTAAGATGCTGCTGGTAAAATGCCCGGCGTTTCATTTCTGAAAGCCCGCGCAGTGCCTGATTCCTTCTTCGGCGTTCTTCAATGGGTACAACTCCAATCATTTCTGCTGCAGGCGTATTGGCCCGTTCGGAATAGGTGAACACATGCAGGTAAGAGATGTTGAGGTTTTGGATAAACTGATAGGTCTCTAAAAAATCAGCCTCTGTTTCGTCAGGGAATCCCACGATAACATCGCATCCAATACAGGCATGTGGCATGTTTTTTTTGATAGAAGCAACCCTTTCTTCATATAAATCGCGGCGATAGCGGCGACGCATATCGCGGAGTTGTTTGTCATTTCCGGACTGGAGCGGCAGGTGGAAGTGAGGCATAAACCGTTCACTCCCGGCTACAAACGCAATGATCTCGTCAGTTAGTAAGTTCGGTTCGATACTGCTGATCCGAAAACGGCTAACGTCTTCTACTTTGTCAAGTTCAACGACCAGATCGGCAAACAGGGCTTCTTTTCTGGGGCGTTCGCCTTCAATTACGGCGGTTCCATTGCCAAAATCGCCGAGGTTTACGCCCGTCAACACGATTTCTTTAGTACCCATTTGACCAATTTGGCGAGCATTTGCCACAGCACTTTCAAGGGAATCGGAACGGCTTGCTCCACGAGCTTGAGGAATGGTACAAAAAGAGCATTTGTAATCGCATCCATCCTGTACTTTTAAAAAAGAGCGGGTTCGATCACCAAAAGAAAAGGATGCGGTAAAAGTGTTCACGTTGCGGACTTCGCCAGCCTGAACCATGCCTTTGCCGGGAGATTTGCTGAGATCATCCACATAATCCAGAATGCGAAACTTTTCACCCGCGCCCAATACCAGGTCTACACCTGGAATATCAGCAATTTCATGTGGCTTAAGTTGGGCATAACACCCGGTTACGACCACAAATGCACCTGGTTGGCGCCGCATGGCTTGTCGCACGATCTTGCGGCATTCTCGGTCAGCTTGCTCAGTGACTGAACAAGTATTGAGTACATAAATATCGGCTTCGTCCTCGAATTTAACAGGTAAATAGCCGCTCGACTCAAAGAGCCGTGCCAGTGCGGAGGTCTCTGAGTAGTTGAGTTTGCAGCCCAGGGTATGGAAAGCGACGGTGCGCGGTGTTGCCATTTTGATTTAAAATTCAGGCAAAGGTAAAAATAAAGTGGGGGCTCGACCTAAAGGCAAGACTCCACACTTATTTTCTGCATCAAATGACCTTATTAATTTTTAACATCGAGTGCATCACGGAGGCCATTGCCGACCAGATTAAAAGCCAGTACGGTGAATGCGATGGCGAGTGCAGGAGCCAATGCGAGCAGGGGTTTTCCGCCGAGTGCATAGCCGTAATTTTCATTCAACATGGTTCCCCAGGAAGGTGCTGGCGGCTGAACGCCAAAGCCCAGATAACTCAGGCCTGATTCTACCAATATGGCTGTGGCAAAATTTCCGGCGGCAACGACCATCACCGGCCCCAGGAGGTTGGGCAAAATATGTCGAAGCAAAATACGCCGATGGCTCAGGCCCATACTTTGCGCGGCTTCGACAAATGCCAATTGCTTGATAGCCAGGACTTGTCCACGAACTACCCGGGCTACATCCACCCACATTGTCAGGCCAACAGCCAGAAAAATGATGCCAATGCCTCTACCTAATGCCAAAACGACTGCAAACACCAACAAAAGGGTAGGAATAGACCAAACTGTATTGACCAACAGCATGACTAAGTCGTCCACACGACCGCCGAAGTAACCACCAGCAGCACCGATTGTTAGTCCGAGACTCAGCGAAATCAGGACTGCGATCAGCCCCACCAACAGCGATACCCGAAAGCCCAAAATTAAACGACTTAGAATACAACGACCATATTTGTCCGTACCAAGTGGAAAATAACGGGTTCTAATTTCCTGGCTTTCTAATTGAGGTGTCGGTACGGTACTCCAGCGACCACTTTTTCCAAAAAGTTGAAAGCGAACAGAATCTCCTGTTATCTTAAGGCTTGAAAGTTGAACCGGAACAGGTTTGTATGCTAATGGTCTGCCATTCAACAGTACAGAAAACCAAGAGACCGGGAGATTCTGATTAGTTGTTTTGACCGGCAAGATTGAAACACTGAATCCTGGTGGCTGTAGTGCAATTTCAGGGATCTGAGCATTTGCATCAGGTGAATTATCGGGCGCTAGAAGGTACCCAAAAAGCGCGATAAATACAGTTATTGCCACAAAGCACAGGCCCAGCAGGGCGGGCTGGTTGCGTTTAAAGCGTTGCCAAGCTTTCTGATATTCTGAGATAGATTCCACCGCGGAAAGATAATACTCTCCTCATTCCCGAACCACCTTTTGCACAATTCGCCCCATAGATGTTTCCACCCGGATGAAATATACCCCGCTTAAACGGGGCAATTGGACTGGCTCATGGTTCTGGTCATAAGGTTTGTCAAACACCAAATGCCCTGTAGCATCCCAGGCTTGTACCTGATGTATCAGCGTATTGCCGGATGGTTGCAAGTATACCCGTCCATCTGTGGTTAGCGTCGGGAATATCTTTACATAACCTTTGTTTTGAATATTTTTGATTGCAACAGGCGATATAAAAACAGCATCCAAAGAAGCCTCTGCGATCAGGGTAGGGAAGTGATCTGCCGCATCAAACATGACGCGGAAGGAGTCAATTTCAGGCGTAGAAAAAGCAAACATCGGGGCCATCCACTTGGGTGGTAGGCTTTGGTACCATACTTTGGCACTTACACTAATTTTACCGGTGTATCCGCCATTCGGTAGTCGGAAGTGCAGTACATCTGCTCCAGTTCCTTCCGTCCCATCCGGTGCTCGATTAAAATCGAGGTCTTGACCAATATTGATAATCTTCGTGGTATCGTACACCGGATCGTTGGTTTTAAAGCCTTGTGGGGGGAGCCGGTTGTCTTTTATGGGTAGGAATCCGCGCTCCAACACATTGGTGAACGTGCCCCAAATATCCACGGGAACCATTTCATAGATTTGTACCTGAGCGGGCGATGTGATGGTATTGTAGTGTGGTTCGTAGTTGGCATCCTCGTCTTGCAAACTGAAATCTGCGTTCGGTTTGCCGGAATGGAATATCGTTTGGCCAGCTTCATTTTTTACTTCAAACTCTACCCAGGCCCTTCGCGAGGGGTAACCGGAAGGGAATTTATGACCAGCTTTATTGAGCAATAACAGGGTAAAATTCATGGAATCGCCGTTGACATCTCCTGCCTGAAGTGTCAGATCGAGTGTTTTGTGCTGGAGCATCCGCAGCGTCGCGGCGATGGTACTATCGAAATGCTGAGGTTCTGCTTCAATGTTGAGTTTTTCGCGATTATTTTTTAGCAGATTGAGCATGGTCACATTAGCGCCAGCGAGTTCATGGAGCCCGAAAGGAGATTTTGGGGTAAGGAACAGATAGTTGGCGGAGATAATGATCTCGTCTTGAATTTTTGGGGTATGGCAGGCCTGACAGGTGATATTACTATGCTGTTCGTCGTATCTACTATTGAGCCATTCATGGTAAGTTGCTTGCTCAATAAAGGTTTGTCCAGTCATATTTCCTTGATTATCAGCGGTATTTGTAATTAAGGTATGACATCCGGCGCAAAGTCCGGCATCGCTGATATGGCCTCCAAAAATGGGGGTGATTCCCACAAAGTTGTGCATGGGCGGGGCAAAGGCCACTTCATAAGGTCCATACGCCACCCTTAAATAATTGGTGTCGAAATTAAGTTGTCCGGAATGTAGATCTCCCAGATGTTCTGGCGATTGGGCATGACATGCCTGACAGGTTACGCCATCCAGGCCGAGTGTGTCCGCGTACAGGTCAGAAAGAAGATAGAATTCCTTGTGGTCGTGGAGTTTGGCTTGATAATGACCTGCAGGAGCGTGGCAGGAAGTGCATTTATCCTGCAATGCTTTGCTGTGTCCAGGATTGACGGTGATTTCGTGACTCACTTTAGCACGCCAAAACGGGTCTTTGGCGCTATTGGCCATCATGGTGCTTCGCCAATCGTCGTAGATATTTACGTCATCACCCGAAGTAGTTACGAGCGCATGCTTGAGCGGATCGTGACCATGGCATCCGCCGCAGGTTTTTGAGGTGGGGAAGAGTATATTGGAGTCAATTGGCAGGAAAAAATGGGCGATTTGAGGATTGGGGAATTGGGGCGTGGATGATTGCTGCCTGCTGTTATTCAATTGACTGAAATAGGCGAGTTCCGTGTCATTATGGAACCTTTTTTTCTGATTTTCAATCGGGAAAAAAGTAAGCGCGATCAATACGGACGGAACCGTGAGTACGAGCAGGAAAGATCTTTTCATGAAGTAAGGAATTCAAATTCAAAGACGAAAGTCCGAAGAATTATTGAAGCCAGCAAAGTTGAACTTTGCCATTTGGCGACAAGATCCGGGTACAAAACAAAAAAAGCCCTCCAGAGGGTATTATTCACTCTTTTGGAATCCGATAAAAAAAGGCCACTCCTTTCAGAGCGGCCTTATCAAACCAAACTTCATCTTATTAGTTGCGTGGAAATCAGACAGTAACAACTGAGTTGTATGCACCAAATGGCGTGGGAGCGTAGGCTTCAGCAGCCCAATCATTTTCCCATTTTTCGTTGTTGATTAGGAATCTGTATTCGTATGAGCGGCCTTTTTCGAGCTCAACGGCTGCTTTAAACGAGCCGTCTTTTTGTTTGGTGAGTATTGCTCCATTCTGCCAGTTGTTGAAATCGCCGAAAACCGCTACCGTCTCGGCATGTTCCACCGCTTCTTTGGGAAGAACAAATGTAACCTTTGAAGTTGTTGCAGCAGGCGTTTTGGTTGTTGCAGGAGACTTCACTGCTTTTGCCGCTACCGTTGCTTTTACAGGTTTTGAGATTTTTGCAGCTGCAGCAGACACAGAAGTTTTTGCAGACTTCTCAACCACAATAATTTGGTCGGATTGTTTTTTAGTTGCCATAAATTTTCAATTCTAATTGTCGAAAAAATGAAAGTCAGGTAATTTGCTTAAAATTTTCCATCACAAAGGTCAGTTTTTTTGTTGTTAAAAGGCAGGCATTCGGATTATTATTCTGTGAAGACGTTGTTAATGTTCCATTTTCAAAATTAAAATTGTAAAATATACAGAAATCAATTTTAAAAAAAATATTATCTCCATTACTTAAAGTTTGTTGCAATAATGAAAACATCATCGCGAAGCAAAAAGCACTTGTCTATCTTTGCCGCCAACAGATTCACAAATTACCCCTCTTACGCATTACAGGCCTAGTTCTTTGGGGTTGGCGAAAAGCGTAGGCGGGAAAAATCAACAGAACCATGTCAAATATCCTCTCTGGAAAAAAAGGAATCATCTCTGGCGCGCTTAACAGCGAAAGTATTGCTTGGAAAGTGGCAGAACGTTGTGTCGCAGAAGGCGCACAGATCGTACTTACGAATGCTCCCGTTGCTATGCGTATGGGTGAGATCAATGGTCTCGCAGAAAAATGTAACGCGCCAGTCATCGGTGCTGATGCAACATCTCTGGAAGATCTGGAGAATCTTTTCACCAAATCTATGGACCATTTTGGAGGCAAAGTGGATTTTGTGCTCCACTCCATTGGGATGTCCGTCAACGTTCGGAAAGGCAAGCCATACACCGATCTGAACCACGATTGGATGCAGAAGACCTTTGACGTAAGCGCCATATCTTTCCATAAAATGATGCAAACGATCTGGAAGCTCGATGCCATCAACGATTGGGGCAGTGTTTTAGCTCTTAGTTATATCGCTGCACAGCGTGTATTTCCTGACTATTCTGAAATGGCTGAATCAAAAGCACTTTTGGAATCCTTCGCCCGTTCCTTTGGCTATCACCTTGGCACTGCCAAGCACGTCAGGGTGAACACCCTAAGCCAATCGCCAACGATGACCACTGCGGGTCAGGGCGTAAAAGGGTTCCATGATTTTTTCAATTATGCCGACAAAATGTCTCCACTTGGCAACGCGCCGGCAGAGGATTGTGCCAACTATTGCATCGCTCTTTTCAGTGATTACACACGCTATGTTACCATGCAGAACCTCTACCATGATGGCGGCTTCTCGAGTATGGGTATGAACCCTGCGTTAATTCAATAATTTCAGGAGCAACGTTTTGTCGTTGTAGTCGTTTTGGGGTTTATGGAAAGCAAATCGAGTATCTGGGAATATATTTCTCGGGGTGCGGGCCTGCCTGCCACGCCAGTTATACGCATTGGATTTTCCGTTTTATTTTTCACTTTTTGTGGTTTAGGCGTCTCAAGCTTTGCCCAACAGCCTGACAGCCTACCCCTTAAGCAGCCTACGGAGCCGCTCCTTATTACTTATGCATACGCTCCGGAACGAAGCAGCCCATCAGCAGACACACTTCCTAATACCGATTTTAGGATGTATGATCCTGCCCGACGAAACATCATCGATTGGGGAAATCTTGGGAATCTTGGCACTGCAACCCGGCCATTGTTGTTTGAAAATCCGGCGCTGCGCGGCTTTGATGTGGGCATGCATAGCTTTGATCTTTATAAACTTAGGCCGGAAGGACTGGGGTTTTATCGAAACATAAACACCTTTAGTGACGTCTCCTTTTCTCAAGGTCGGACTCAATTTGAAACCAACCTGACCGCACGTTTTGCACGCACGTTTTCGGATGGCGTCAATTTTTCGCTTGAATACCGAACGCTGAATAACCTTGGCCAATACCGATACCAGCGCAATAAAAAAAACTCGCTAAACGCAGGACTTTGGTTGCCTGTGGGGAAACGTTATGATGGATTCTTGATTTACACCCGTAATGTCACGAACCAGCAGGAAAACGGCGGTATCGTGACTGACACGATCTTTGGCGATGGCAACTTCTCAGGACCGATCGCTGCTGAAATTCAACTACCTCGCGAGGTGGCCCACACCCGATTTGACGAGCAAATACTGCATTACAGTCAACATCTTCGTCTTGTTGGGAAAGATATTGCCGGCAAACGGGCGCTTAGAGCTTCCCATACAATCGCCTGGAACCACCAGACATACAAGTTCTCGGATCAGGGATCAGGGGTAGATGGTTTGGGGGCAGATGCTGATTTTTTTGCCCCAACTTTTTTGGCAGATATTCGTGGCATCCGGCATTTTGTGCGTGTGAACAGGATCGACAATACCTTTACCCTCAATACTTTTAAAACTAAAGATCGTGGCAAGCCTTCCGATTTGCTGGCCTTTGGATTAGCACATTCTTATTTTATCGTCAACCAGGAACCTCGTGAATTTAAGGTCTCCAACTTGTTTTTGACGGGCAATCTTTCGCTCACTCCTTCCGACAAATTTGCCTTCAATGCGCAAGGTGCCTTAGGTGTTTTGGGCAATATTGGCGAATATCAATTGCAGGGCGAACTCACACTGGGCCTTGGTGCCGCCGGACAATTACAAGCTAAGCTTCTTAGCCAGATTCGCCCTCCAGCATTACTTTTAGACCAATTTTTCGTCAGCAAGCGCCAAATTTGGAATAACGATTTTGCTAAGCCCATAGAAAACAGTCTAACGGCTACATATGCTTTACCACGCATTGGATTTGAGGCTTCTGCCCGGGCTCATGTGGTGAACAACTATTTATATTTTGATCAGGGAGGTCTTGCCGCACAAACAAGCACTCCGCTTCAAGTGACTCAATTCCTCCTTCGAGAAAATCTTACATGGAGGAGCATTCACTTTGACAATACCGTAGCGCTGCAAAAGGCTAATCGGGATGATGTGCTGCATTTGCCTACCTGGTTTTCCAAGAACAGCCTTTATTATTCAGGAAAAGTATTTAATAAAAGGATGCTGCTTAATGTTGGGGGGGATTTTCGCATCAACAGCGAGTTTCGACCTGATGCATACCAGCCACTCTCCGGGCAATTCTACCTGCAAGATTCGCTTACGCAGCAGCCTTACCCCTGGATAGACCTTTTCGTTGCTTTCAAAGTGCAATCCTTCCTGGGTTTTGTACGGTGGGAAAACGGTGCAACCTTGTGGGACAAAACACAGGTTTTTTACCAGACGGCCTACCATCCACTGCCGTTTGGCGCTTTGCGTTTGGGGATTACCTGGCGTTTTATGGATAGTAATTTGAAGGACGAAAAAGACCCCTCAAATAAACCTGGCGGTACCGGATCTAACCCATCCTCCCGGCCAATTGGACCGAGAGGGTAAACCTTAGGTGTTTTATGCGCCTGGTATCCTTTTCGGAACGAATACCTATCAAATGATTCCATTAAACTATGTCACACTTTAAAAAAAGTGTTTCTTTGTTCATAAATATAAAATTTTTTTCATGAAACAAATTACCCGCTCGTTTTTGAAAGCCTTGGTGTTTCTTGCCTTCTTTTGCACTTCCGGATTTGTGTTTGCTCAGCCTGGAAAGGATTATAAAGTGGCCTCCATAGGGTTTTATAATTTGGAAAACCTGTTCGACACCATCGATTCACCCACCACGAACGATGCGGATTTTTTGCCGAACGGCCGCCTGTATTGGGATACGAAGAAGTACGTTTCGAAAATGACCAACCTGTCGAAGGTGATCAGCCAATTGGGGACGGAACTTTCACCCGATGGAGTAGCATTGCTTGGGGTGGCAGAGATTGAGTGCCGAAAGGTGCTGGAGGACCTTGTTGCTCAGCCAGGTCTGAAAGAACGCAACTACCAGATTGTACATTACGATTCTCCTGATGAGCGGGGAATTGATTGTGGCCTGATCTATCAAGCCAAATACTTCAAGGTACTCGGAAGTCGGGCGGTGCCCGTAGCACTCAAGGACTCAAAAACGGGTGTTGTAGACTTTACCAGAGACATATTATATGTTGCGGGTACTTTCGACGGAGAGCCACTCCATATCATGGTAGGCCACTGGCCCTCTCGCCGCGGTGGTGAGGCAGGTTCAGGCTGGATGCGTGCGGCAGCTGCAGCTGTTTGTAAAAATTTGTCAGATAGTATTCAGGCTATTAATCCAAATGCTAAAATCCTTATTATGGGAGACCTGAACGACGACCCCGACAACAAGAGTTTAACCCAAGTACTCAAAGCCCGCCGGGAAACAAATAACCTCAAAAAAGATGAGCTCTACAATCCAATGTATGACCTTTATAAAAACGGTGACGGTACTTTGGCCTATAAAGATTCCTGGGATTTGTTTGATCAGATGATCTTATCCAAAGGCCTGGTAGATAAGTCAACCGGAGGCTGGCAACTTTATAAGGCCCAGGTATTCCGCCAACCCTGGCTTTTGCAAACTGAGGGCGCTTTCAGAGGTTACCCGTTCCGCACTTATGTAGGCGATATTTTTATCAATGGATACAGCGATCACTTGCCAGTGTACCTGTTTTTCCTGAAAAAGAAATAAATTTAGTGCCGATGAAATTACAAGTTTTCAGGTTTCCCCAGATTGAAATTTGAAAACCTGAAATCAATCGCTAATAACCTATGGATTTTTTCTTTGCAACCTTATTCTCCTTATTCTCCATCGTGGATCCTCCCGGTGCAATACCGGTGTACGTTGCGCTCACAAGCGATCGCCCACGCGCTGAGCGCAACAAAATTGCCCTGCAAACAAGTGCGTACTTTCTGGCTATCCTTTTCTGCTTTTTTATTGCGGGGAACTATATCCTGTCTTTCTTTGGACTTACCATACATGCGCTGCGGATTGCGGGTGGAATGACGCTGCTTATTAGCGGATTTGGGTTGTTGTCGGGCAGTTTTGCCAAACGCCGGGGCTACGACAAGGATGCGGAAAAGCAAGCACTTGAAAATAAAGACGACATCGCTTTTTCACCCATGGCCATGCCAATGCTTTCGGGCCCAGGTTCCATTTCGTACCTTATTACGCAATATAATCAGCATCCGGAATGGAATGAACGTTGGAAGATCATGGCCGCTATTGTAGCTGTCGCTGTGCTGGTTTGGGGATGTTTACGGATTGCGCCTTTTCTGTTTAAGGTGTTTGGCACAGGGGGCTTGAACGCCATAGCTCGTATAATTGGCTTCATTGTAATTGCCATTGGAGTGCAATTTATAGTGGATGGGCTGGTACATTTGGTTGGAGAGATGAGATAAGAATGCTACAATACCAAACTTCATGAACGCGGAACTACTCTCTTTAGCACAATCCAAGCTTAACAAGTCAAAAGTCCGACTTGAAGTCGCCGATTTTGACAAAAAAATGCTGGGTAAAAACCCTGAAGGAGCTGTGTTTGTATGCAACCAACTGCTCCCCGGGCTAGATGAATGGGTGCTTTTGGCTTTGCTGGCAGAATATTTTGACAACGTCCGGATCCTTCATCCATACCCTATTACACCGTCCAAATCGCTGATTCCGTATATCTTAAGACCGACAAGAAAAAGTCTGAAAGATCGATTATTTCGACTCAATTTTGCCAAAAGACTTTCTCGGCGTGTTCAGAAAGGCGATGTTGTCGCGTTGGCAATAGATTTTTCAGACAATCCCCTGAGCCATCTGGGCAAAAAACTGCTCCGAACTGAAACCCTCCTTCAAATTCGAAAATCAGGTCAGACCGTGATTCCGATCCATTTACAGGCAGAACGGATGCCTGGTGGACTTTTACGAAGAGCTATTCCCGGCTTACCATTCCACCTTACATCAGGTCCAGTACATATCAGTGTACGCATCGGAACTGCTATTACTCCGGAAGAGATTTGGGCATTGGGTAAAAACCGACTTTGGGGCAAATTTCTCCAGGCCAAAATTTTCTCTCTGGGTTCACATTTTGATGCACATCCAGAACTTTTTATTGGAAAAAAATCAAAGGAGCAAGAGCCGATCGCAGATCCGGTTGAACCTACCTTGATTACGCAAGAGATCGCAGCTTTGGCTACTGACCATAAAGTTGCAGCGCGTGGGCAATTCGACGTGTTTGTTGCACCATTCGCAGCATTGCCGAATACGATGTTCGAAATTGGCCGATTACGGGAGCTAACCTTTCGTGCCGCTGGAGAGGGCACTGGTAAAAGTAGAGATCTGGACGAGCACGACCTCTATTACCTTCATCTTATAATTTGGGATCGTGAACAATTACAGATCGTAGGCGGCTACCGACTGGGGCTTGGTGACCTGATTTTTGAGCGTTTTGGGGTTGTTGGCTTTTATTCGAACAGCCTTTTTAAAATGAAACCGGGATTCTTTCCCGTCCTACAAAAATCTGTGGAATTGGGGCGAACCTATGTCACTTTGGCTTACCAAAAGCATCGGCTCCCCTTGTTTTTACTTTGGAAAGGCATCCTGCATTTCATACTGACCCACCCGGAATATCGATACCTGCTGGGGCCGGTGAGTATCAGCAAAGATTATTCGGAAGCCTCTAAAGGAATCATTGTAGAGTTTGTGCGGCGTTTTTTTTATGATAAAAAACTGGCCGAGCTGGTGACGCCGCGCAAGGCGTTCCGACCTAAAATAAAATCCGTGGATATGCGGCTTTTAGCCGAAAACCTTCGCGGTGAGTTTGATGCGCTGGAAAGCCTGATAGAAACGATCGAGCCGGCACACTTCAAAGTTCCGGTACTTTTTCGTCAATATTTGCGGCAAAATGCCAAATTTATTGCCTTCAATATCGATCCGAATTTTTCCAATTGCCTTGACGGATTGATGATTCTGGATATTGCCCAATTGCCAGCAAGTACCATTGAAGTCTTGCAGCAGGAGAAATAAATGTTGGGGGGGGGAATTGAAGACGAGGATTCAAATACCCCGGGCCCAATGGAATCCCCAAATCAGGACAAGCTCAGAATCACAACTCCTAATAAAAAGATCAATAAGAATACACCCGCCATTCTTCGTTCCCGGCGAACGATGCCCTTCATTCCGCCCCCGCTTTTCACTGTGAGATTGCCCGTACGGATGATTTGCAACAAAACAGCTGAGATAAGCACATAGCTTAGCAGGTAAATTTTATCCATTAATACCATATAACCCGTGTCTGGCAGTGCATCGCTATACGATTGCTGAAGGAAAACTGCCGTGAGTAGCGCTCCGATAGGCAAGGAAGACCGTGTGTCTATATATTCCGGGTGCAGCAGCAATGAACCTATGCCGACAAGCATGACCACCAAAAGTGGTAAAAGCATTTTCAACAAAAAATAACTGAATGGACGAGCCAGGGTGATATTAAAACTCAGGTTACTGTATTGCTGAGCATTTTCTTCCGGGTTGCCAAAATTGGAGCCATAGTCATGGATCAGTGTAGACAATTGGCAACCCCGATTCTCCCAGCCGACAAGATTGAGTGTCCCACGAATAAGTGCAGCATTAGTGTCCGGAACGTAAATGAGCGCACTTGTAGGATGTTCCGGATTTTCAATTTGAATGTCCAGAGTATGCTCATCGAGTGGGAATCGATTGAGGGAGAAGGCGTGAAAAAAGCGGCCTTCTTTTCTAAAAATCTTGTATTTCGTACCATCTTTCAGCACCACTGGCGTGCTGTCACCGTCAAATCCGACCGTGGCCATGCTCCATTTTTCAATCGTGTTTACAAACTCGATGTTCGTGGGATCAATTTCGCCACGCCACTTAAACCAGACATAAAAGTCGGCATAGAACGAATGCTCGTCCATATTCAGGCCATAGAGGTTCATGAGGTAGAAACCTACCTGCGCCTCCTGCGGCTGAGCTTGTAATGTTGGAATTACTGCAGGATAAAAAATAAAGCAAGCGAAAAGAAGGATCTGAATGCGCATCATACAACTGTTTTGTGGCGGCAAAGTAGTACATCTCCAGAGAAACCCGCACGGACAGGGCTAAAAATGAACAGAGGCCGTTCCAAGAGGACCTATCCCGAATTTGGATAATTCATCTTAAAACGACCTCTATTTAATTTGTAATAGGCTCAGAAAAAAACCAGGCCCTATTTACTTCTTTTTTCTTTCGGTCTTAATCTGCAAAAGTGTATCATAATAGTGCGCTTTTATGAGTGCGTCAGCGTCCCGATTGTCGAAGTACTCGAATTTAAGGGTTTTATAAGTCCCTTCATTTACATCATATAAGACTGCGTAATAGAGCATATCGTATTCCGGTTTGGTAGCGGAATAAATGGCAAAAGGAAGCAAAGGGAAATAGACAATACCGGCGCAAATTGCCAATGCAGCTCCTCTTTTTTTCTCCCGAAGGGAGACAACACCCGTCCACAAAAACTGGTCGGTACCATATTTTTCAGCGATGGCATCTACCTTACCTTGATTGCTACCATAGGTAATCGGCAGATTTTCATATTTGATCTGCTCTTCAAACCATTCATTGAGCACCCTGATTTCGTTGAACTGCTCGGTTTGACTTTCTTTCAGGCTTGCCACATTAAGAATCGTCGCTTTAACTCCCGACTTTGGCGTTACTTGTTTCATGAGTTCACACAGGTGCGCCTGCCCATCTTCGCTTTCCACATACTGCATCGAGTTTTCCGTTCGCTCATCAAGTTTAAGGTAAAAGGGATTGACTATTACGATTTTAGATACCCCAAGGGCTTGTCCTTTTTTGCTATTCCGGGATTTTGTCCGGACACGTTCGGCTTGCCCTTCTTCTGAGCGGAAGAACACATCCCGATCTTTTCGCTTTTTGTACTTGGCCTGACCGTCTTCAAAAGCCTTTTTGAAAGTATCGTCCTTCACCCCGATAAATGCCATGCGCCAGGAGTCAGCTGGTGAGATGGCTTCTGTTTCTGCTTTTTGGGCTTTTATCTTGTCATATTTTGAAGCCTCTTTTTTCTCGTCTTTGACAGGAGTCAACGGTTCCACTACGGGGTTCGCAACAGTCAATTCGGGTACTACGTCATAAAAATCAGATAATGCAGCAACGTGCATGCCTATTTCAAGGAAAAGATCGTTGGTAATGGCGCGAATTTCCCGATCCTCCGGATGCTTCAGGCTTTGCATCCAGGCGTAGCGCAGAGCCAGGACATTGCTCTCTTTTGCACTCAGGGTATCGAGTAAAAACTGCGTACGCTGAGATTCACCCTCCACGGCTGCATAGGTTTTGATCCGTGTATAATCTGCATCATTCTCGAATTTAGCATTGAAATACAGTGCTTTCGCTACGCATTTCTCCAGGTATGGATTCCCGGGGTATTTTTGGAGTAGGAGGTATGCGGAATAGATTGCATCAGCACTTCGTTCCCGATGAAGGTAAAGCATAGGCAATTCGAATCGGGCAATTTTGCGCGTAGTTTCGAATCGATCTTCTGATACCAGGAACAATTTGCCCTTTGGTGCTTTTGCCTTTCCCAGCGCATCTGCTAGCGCTTTACGCCTTGCTGCAATGTTTGGGTGTGTGCTTTCCTTATCATCTTCGATTTCCTCTTCTCCCTTGATGGGCTTGACATTTTGAAGCCAGCAATAGTCTGGCAGGTGATATGCACCTGATTCAAAAAAACTACGGTCGAACTTAACTTCATCAAAAGGAAGATAGGCGTATTTGAGTACATCAAAAACAGTATTGAGCGTACTAGAGCTATAGTCAGTCAGCAGCAATCGATCCAGTCCTTTTTGATCTGCTTGAGATTCGAGGGCTTTGGAGTAGCGGTTTTTGGCGAACAATTGCTCGTCAAAAGCCGACTCAGAAAGCACTGAATTTTGCCGGGTGCTGCGTTCAATTTTTTTAGATTTCAAGAAAATATCAAGTGTATGGCCTTCCTGGACGTGCGTTATTTCGTGGGAAAGGATGAATGCCAATTGGGCTTCATTTTCAAGTTGAGCCAAAAGTCCAAGGGTAACGAAGATAGTGCCCCGGTCAGTCGCAAATGCATTCACGACCGGCGAACGAAGCGCGTACACCTGAACTTTCTTTTTCAGCGACTTGTCTGCTTCCATCACTTTTGTGGCCACCTCATTGAGGTAGTTACTGACAGGATCATTGTACAGCACTAAACCGCTTTGGAGCAGGTTGTCGAGCATGAAATTGGATTCAAGGGCAAAGCGCTTATGGTCACTTTTGTCACGCTTTTTGAGGTCTTTGCCCTCCATCTTCTTTAAATCCGATTTGTATTTTTGGGTAGAAGGTGTGACAAATTCAAGCGGGATTGTACCAGAGCAAGTGAGTGGCTCATAATGATCAAAATCCTGAGCATAAGCAGCGAAGCACGCTATGATCGCGAGCATAGAGAGAAGTATCCTTTTCATTTTCATTTCAATTTTTATTGAATTAAACCTATCCCAAGATAGACCATAAATACCGAGTGTAAAGCGTAACGGGCAGCAGCAGCGGATCTGAAATTCTCTGTATTGCCCTCTGAATCACTGAGTCCTTTTTCGTTGGTATAGGGGTCCCAGGTTTGTCCTTCATTAAAGATATAGCTGCCGGCTCTGGGGCTTAGTGCGAAGTTGAGTTTTACCCCAACATTAAGCAAAAGTTTGTCTTTGAGAATGTAGTTGGTACCAAAGTCAAAGCCAGCCATGAGCATTAAGTGCTTTGTATCAATGCCAAGCTGCTCCGGGGTTAGAATAGTATCAGAATACGTATCATTTATTTTCCCCTTTAAAGAAGTAGCACTTAGTGAGCAGCCACGGTACATACCCATGGGGGCAAGTCCGCCTTTGGCTGAACGGAATTTGCGTGTTCCAAGCCCAAAAGACAATCCCGTAACATTGTAGAATAAGTCGGTTGAACCATACTCATCAACAAACCCCTGGTAATAAGCAGTCTGGGTCATTCCTGTTTTCAAGTAATCTAACATAAGTAAAACCTGGCGGTAACGAGATACCGTGTAGCCTAAACGAGCGCCACCGCTCCAGTTAAGCCCTAATTTATTCGCTCCATTCTCATTATAGGTGTTTAATCCCCGATTATGCGCCGTTGGCCCACCGAGTGCTGGAAAAGAATGAAACTCACCCTGGAGGGTAATTTTTTTACCTAAGTAACCAGGTACCTGGCAAATTCCTGCCATGCTACTCAGGGTGAGTAGCAGCAGGGTTATGAGTGTTCGTGTCATTTAAATGTATTTGGATAAACGTAAGTGAAAGTAATTGACAAACAAAAACCCTACCGAAATTTGGGTAAGGTTTGAAAAAGACGAATCAGGTAGCACCTCTAAGGCAGTAAAACCGAGCCATAAATGGAAGCAGGTGATACCCCAAATAAGTGCAACTCTACTCAAATGCTATAACTTCGGTCCGATTACAAATTGGGCAAAAACAAAAGTGATTCACATCGCTGTTGAAGGATGATGTGATTCATTTAAAAGCCAACCTTTTAAATGATGGATAAGTCATGAAACTAACGTCGCCCATGGCTGAAGGAGAGCCATGCTTGTGCATTTTAACCTATACCTAAGCACTAGCTCTGGAATTACATTTTGGCCTGCAAGCGGCTCAAAACCAATTCCCGATCAAGCGTCTAAGGCTTTTCATTGCCATAGACTTCTTGCCAGGCCATAATGCCCCCTTTTAGATTCAGGACATTTTTAAAGCCATTGGCAAGCATAAGTCCCTGCGCCATACCAGAACGTGCTCCTGAGCGGCAGTGAACTATGATCTGATCCTCTTTATGCTCCTCAAACTCGTGCATCGAATTTACGAGGGTGTTGAGTGGAATGAGTTGTGCACCCAGGTTGAATTCTTCGTATTCCCAGGGTTCGCGCACGTCAATAAAAACAAATTGATCGCCCGATTCGAGCTTTTGGTGGAGGTCTTTAACATTAATTTCCATACGCGAAGGTTTTGATTTTTTTTGAATTGACGTAAGTAAATCTTATTCTTTAGGAAATTGGCATCTTAATTCCAGCAGACTGGTCTTTGTTTAAGGGACTAAAACAGCCCTGATTTTTGAGATGAAGCCGCTTCCCTGCCCTAATCTCCCCTACCCTTTCTACTTTTGCACTTTATTTTAAAAAAGAATATGGCAAGAAAACAATTCAGCCTTCCCAATATCTACATCCACGGCATCGCGGATCGGGGCAAAGGCGTGGGACGGACAGAAGAAGGCATGGCCGTTTTTGTGGATGGCGCGGTCCCCGGCGACGTGGTCGATGTGCTCGTACAGAAAAAGAAAGGTGGTTTTGCCGAGGGTCGGGTGGAACGTATTGTTACCCCTTCACCCGATCGTGTGGAAGCTTTTTGCGAACATTTTGCCATCTGTGGTGGCTGTAAATGGCAAAATCTTGATTATCAGGCACAGCTTCGACACAAACAACAGGTGGTGGATGATGCTTTGCGGCGCATTGGTAAAATTGAAATTGGTGAATTTCTACCCATACTCGGCGCACCTGAAACAGTTTTTTACCGAAACAAACTAGAGTTTGGATTCTCCAATAAGCGCTGGATCTTAGAGGGAGAATTCCCAAAAGACGAAAAACCAGAAGTGACCCTTTTTGAAAATACAAGCCCGCTAAACCCTGCTCTGTATGGCCTGGGCTTTCACAAAGCTGGGTACTTTGACAAAATCATTGACATCAAAAAGTGTTGGCTGCAGACTGAACCTTCCAATTTATTGCGCAATACCTGCCGTCAAATCGGGTTGGAGCAGGCCCTGGAGTTCTACGACCCTCGCCATCACAAAGGTTTTTTACGTAATCTAATGGTGCGCCTCACTACAACCGGAGAGTTGATGCTGCTCGTAAGTTTTGCGCAAAACCGGCCTGATGCAATTGCCCGGTATTTGGATGCAATCCTGGAAAAATTTCCGGATCTTACAACCCTGGTATATTGCATCAACACGAAGCTGAACGACTCCATGTTCGACCAGGAAATGCTAACCTATTACGGCAAAGGATTTGTAGTGGAACAATTGGGCGACCTGAAATTCAAGATCGGTCCAAAATCGTTTTTCCAAACCAATTCCTTGCAAGGCAAGCAGTTATATGATGTGACGGTGGAGTTTGCCGGATTGACCGGAAATGAAAACGTATATGATTTGTACACCGGCACCGGGAGTATCGCGCTTTATCTCGCCCGATATTGTCGGTCTGTAGTTGGCATTGAAGAGATACCGGAAGCCATTGCTGATGCCGAAGAAAATATGCGGCTGAACGACATCCAGAACGCCACCTTTTATGCCGGTGACGTGAAGGCAGTACTTTCTCCTGAGTTTGTCCAAAAACATGGCCGACCTGATGTGTTGATCACCGATCCGCCCCGGGCAGGCATGCACCCAAAAGCAGTGGAGTTTTTGCTTGAACTGGCCGCTCCACGAATCGTTTATGTTAGTTGCAATCCAGCCACGCAGGCCCGTGACCTCCAACTCTTGTCTGAAAAATATGCTGTATTGAAAATTCGCCCTGTTGATATGTTTCCGCATACGCACCACATTGAGAATGTTGCGTTGCTTGAGTTAAAAGTTTCAAGTTGAAAGGGGTAAGTTGAAAGTTGAAAGTTGAAAGCCCTCGGTAACAAATCTCAAGCGTTGGAAGCCACTTGAAACTATTAACTTTCTCACTTAAGAAACTAAATTTCAATCATGTTTAGCCTACTGAGCAAATTCATATTCCGGCTAATTGGCTGGAAAATTACGGGACATTACCCTAAAGAATTGACGCATGTAGTCATTGCCGTGGCGCCACACACGTCTACCTGGGATTTTTTTCTGGGGGTGCTGACCAATAGCGCCGGTCAATTCCACGCGAACTATATGGGCAAGCATACACTATTCAAACCACCCTTTGGCTTTATCTTTCGATGGTTGGGTGGTATCCCGGTGGACCGCTCAAAAAACCACAATCTCGTGGCGGCCACAGTAGAGGCGTTCAAACGAGAGCCACGCATCCACGTCGTCATTGCACCCGAAGGCACGCGCAAAAAAGTGACAAAATTTAAGACCGGATTTTACCACATTGCCCGCATGGCTGGGGCACCGATTTGTTTGTGCAAGTTTGATTTTGAAAAACGAGCGGTGTTTTTCGACCCCATTCTTTTTTATCCTACCGATAATGAGGAAGCTGACATAGCCTATATCTGGAATTATTTCAAGGGCGTGAAAGGGGGAAACCCCAGAATGGGTCTAGATTAGGCTAGTGCCGCGCCCGGCCATTAAGGTGTGAATATCTCGGGAATTAACATCATGCTCCTTTTGGGAGAAGTAACGCTTTTAGGCAAACCCGGGCAGCGTGTCACCTAATCCATCGTATCTTCAATAGGTACGCTTTTTCCTGAAACTACATTTCATCCATTCAAACACCTTCTTTTATGCCAAATCGATTTTTACCTGCGTTGCCTTCTCCGATTTTATCGAAGGCGGGCCTGTTCTTTGTTATTTGCTTCCTCAGCACGCATATTGTTGCTCAAACAGACAGTATCGAAATCGCAGGCTATGCGCAGCCAACTTGCGGCTGCAATGGCTATATTGATATCACTGTAACCGGAGTAAGTCCAAACCAACCGCCATCTACAGCCTTTTTCTATAAATGGTCAAACGGCTCCACAAGCCAGGACATATTTAACCTGTGTCCGGGCCAGTATTGCGTTACCGTTTCCAATGGCAACATTAATGGCTCTTCGGCGGTACAATGCTTTTTCGTGCAACAAATCCCCTACGTTCCACTAAACATCCAGTCGAGTAATACGGCGCCCTGTAATTTTGACAGCACCGGCGTTAGCAACGATTGTGAAAAAGCTTGTCCAGGCACTACAATAACCTATTCCGTTTCGGTTCAAAACCCAAACGGTTCGGGCTCTGCTTTTAACTGGCAGGTCTCGGGGGCAGTTAGCTGGGTAGTCAACACCAACAACTCGCCTTTTTTTTCCAGCATTACCGTCACTTGGGGAGGTCCTGGCACGGGCAGTGTTTCTGTATTTTCGGATGGCGCTGGCGGATGTTCCGGGGAGGATGCCTTGTGTGTCACGGTCATCGAAGCACCGAATGCCGCATTTTCCAGCAGCCCCGCCGCCATAGCCAACGGCCCGCTTCAGGTTTGTCTGGGTCAAACGGTACATTTCCAAAATCTCTCCACTGGTAGCGCGGATTCCTATGAATGGCTTTTTAGGGACGACTTTAGCAGCTCTTCCCTTGAAAATCCACAACATACTTACCTGATACCTGGCACCCATACGGTCCTGCTCATTGCCCGAAGCGAGTGCCTGTGTTCCGACACGACTACCCTGAACGTAGAAGTACTCAATGCTCAGGCTCCCACACTCGAATGTGTATCGACCATTTGTCCGGGAGAAACGGTGACCTATACTGCCTCCAATGGCTGTGCACCCTTTTCCTGGGCAGTAAGTGGTGATGGCACGGTACTCAATGGCGGCACTACTATGTCTGACACAATCTCGGTGCAATGGAACGGCGGGCCTGTTGGCACCATCACCCTGGGGGCACAAGCTTGCTCGGGTGTCACCTGCCCGCTGGCAGGGGTGATAGAAATTCCGATCATCACCAACAACGCCCAGATTGTTGGAGAAGAACGCGTGTGCCCAGCTGCGACAGAAATTTATACGATCGAACCCTTTGGCGGAACGGGCTTTGTGTGGACGCTGCCCAATGGAGGTACCATTGTAGATGGACAGGGCACCAATCGTGTCACCGTGGAATGGAGTGGGTCCCCCAACCCAGCCCCTGCTGCAGACCATACTTTATACGTTCAGTACACCAATTGCTACCTCGGATGTGGCGGCGCAGATTTTATTCATGTACGCATTCTTCCCTCCTTCACCATAAATGGCCCCGTGGAAGCCTGCCTCAATTCAAACGCCAGTTTTGCTTCAAAATTGACAACTAACGGCACTGCGATGCTCTGCAACTGGACACTCACAGCGCCCAACGGCAGCACGGCCTGGAGTTCATCTGCACCAACAAGTGCACCGAGTGTACCGTTCCTGAGCGGTCCTGGCGTTTATCGCCTTTTGGCTACCCCCGTTGATGTGAACCAGACCTGTTCAAATGACGCTGACTGGGCCATCAGTGTCCGTACACTTCCGGCTGACCCAACGGGAATTACCGGCGAAACCAATATTTGCCCCGGAATGACCTATACGTACGAGGCCACTGGATTACCTGTAGGATCGAATATCCGATGGACAGTACAAAATGGCCCGGGAGCACCCCAAGCATTTGATGGAAATCCCCTCAACGTGACCTGGGGAAACGCTGGCCCCTATGTGCTTACGGCAGTTCAGGTCAGCACCGATGGCCTTGGCTGTCTTTCAAACCCGGTGGGATTGGTTGCGACGCCTATTCCGGCACCTGTAATTGCCGGAACGGCGGTTGTTTGTGAAGACACAAAGGGCAGCTATGCTATCTTGAACCTGCAAAATATTGACATTCAATGGAGTATTAGCCCAGCAACAGCAGGTACGATTGCGGATGGGCAAGGCACCAATACGGTAGAAATTTTCTGGAGTCAGGCAGGCAGCCATGTGGTGAATGTGTCGGTATGTAGTCAAAGCGCGTCGCTTCCGATTACCGTTTGGAGCAATCCCGATCCAGTGGTACAGCTCCCAGTGCTCGGAGTTTGTCCGGGAGCAAGCGTCCTGGTGCAAACAGTTTCGCCTTATGCGAGTTATCTCTGGAAAGATGAATCTGGTGCGAACCTGAGTACTGCCATGAATATCACTTTGGGTGCTGGCGTTTATTCCATTGAAGTCATGGATGCGAATGGGTGTAAAGGCGCCTCCGCATTCAATATCGAAAGTTGGGATGCTCCGGACGTGACCCTCACCACTGCTGATCCGCCCGGATTTTGTAATAATTCATACACAGTCTCCCTCACGGCTTTGACCAATACAAACGGGACCTATACTTACCAATGGTTTCAGGACGGCAACCTGCTCGCGGGTGCGGCAGGTGCTACCTTATTCTCCAATCAATATGGGAATTACACCGTTCAAGCCACCAATTCCTTTGGCTGTACTGCCATAGCCGGGCCTGTTTCGTTGTTTTCTTACTGTGGTGGCGGCGGCGGCGGATGCGGAATTCCACTCCATGGAAACCCATATTGTACGCCGGGAAGCGTACAACTTATCCCTGATCCAAGCTCCCGATGTGACTCTTTTCGTTTGGTATTGAACGATTATACCGGGCTGTATATACCTGGGAGTGCACAGTGGGTAACCGGCATTTCCGGAGGCGCTGTACTTGCCACAGCCATGGGCGACGATGCGCGTTTCGTGTATCCAAACGCTGGCAAATACATCGTGCTGGTCACCGTGTACCTTTCCAATGGCGACATTTGCGAAGCCCTTGATTCGGTGAATGTCGCGGCGGTTGCCCGGCTTGACGAACGGGTCGGATGCCCAGGCTCAATGACCCTTTTCGAAAACAGAAGCGAGATCTTACCCAATACAAGCCTTGGCAATTACGCCTGGAATTTTGATGACCCAGCTTCAGGCGCAAACAATATTTCCAGCCTGGAAAACCCTGCTCATGCCTTTTCACCTGCTGGCATCTATGGGGTAAACCTGACCGTGACCGCTTCGAGCGGCTGCACCGCAAGTATCACCAAACAGATAAAAATTCCGGATTCCAGCCCGCCTGTCTTTGCCAACCCTGCAGCCAAATGTGCGGGCGATGCCCTGGAATTTATGGTAGCATTTAATCCTGACATTATTGATCTCAACTGGGATTTTGGTGATTCCGCTTCCGGCACTGCGAATGATGCCAAGGGGAATCCGGTATATCATGGCTTCCCGGCAGGTACTTATACAGTGACCGCAACAACCAACAATTTATATGGCTGCACCGCAAGCTTCACCCGCAGCGTAACCATACAACCCAGCACCCTGAGTGGCAGCATCAGCCCTGCCAATCCTGCTCCGATCTGCGAAGGCAGCAATATTACCCTTACCGCTCCGGCAGGCGCCGTTTCATATTTATGGTCTGATGGCAGCAACACTACTTCCCAAACGCTCACTACCGGTTTAGAAGGCACTTATAAAGTCACCCTCACCGACGCATACGGTTGTACCTATTCCCCGGCTGCCGTAAATGTAACAATTATTACAGCCCCCGATGCGCTCATAAAAGCCCTGTTGTTCAATGAATTAGGCCAGGTAATTAGCAATTCTTATCCAAGCGTAACACTTTGTGCGGGCGAAGATGTGGCCTTGCAAGCGATCAGTAATGGAGGCGCCAGTTATGCCTGGTCAGGAGGCAACGGGATGGAACAGGGCGTGTTTTTTACGGACAGCCGGAATAATCTTTTACCCGTTGGCACACACTTGTATACGGTAACGGTGACAAGCTCCAGTACTGGTTGCACCGCCGTTTCTGATCCGTTTTTGGTAACGGTGAATCCCGTTCCGACCGGATTCTATGTCAGTAGCCCCAGCATCTGTGCTGGAAACCCAAATGTTATAGCCTATTCTGGACCTACCCCAGCCAATTGGCAATTTTTCTGGAATACAGGAGTCAGTGGTACAACCCTTACAACTGAAAACCCTGGCAGTTATTACATTCGGGTCATCAACGAATTTGGTTGTGAAGCAACAAGCAATACACAGGTGATTTTGCCTGGCCCACCCGTTGGGAGTATTCCGGCCGGTTGCCACACACGCTGTAGCCCCGATACCCTTTGCATCCCCGTCCTGCCAAACATTGCTTCCTGGCAGTGGTTTTTGAATGGCAGTCCAATTCCTGGTGCTACTTCACCCAATTTTATCGCCCAGCAAAGCGGCACCTATTGGGCACAATTGACGGATTTTTTTGGATGTACCGGGGAGAGTGATCCGCTTTCACTCAGCCTTTACACCGGCTATGGCAACATCCTTGGCCAGGTCTGGTCGGATGTAAACAACAACGGTTCAATTGATGCGGCGGATACTCTGCTCTCTGGAATAACGGTGCTAGCGTATCAAAACGGCAGCCTGTTTGGTGCAGAGACTTCCGGCACAAATGGAGACTTTGCCCTAACGAATGTATTATCTACCAATTATAGCTTCACCGTAGATCCGTTTTCATTGC
>CANJPT010000036.1 GCA_947476195.1 Lewinellaceae bacterium
GGTACTTATGTAGTTGGGATCTACTGCGACCGGGGCTTATTAGGGTCTGCAACTTTTAAACTTGGAAAATAAAAACAAACTCATATAACCTTGTCCGCACAGCAAGAAGAAGCAAAAGCATCCGGCTTAGCTTTAAATACAAAACCCATGCTGAGGATGTAGCCCATGGCCTCCTTCAGCGCGGTGTTGCTTTCAAACGAAGGATCTGTATTGATATCAGCGTGTACTTCGAGCGCTACTTCGTATTGATCGAGTAGTCCGCAAAGGGTGTACGCTACTTCTACGGAGCGTCCCACTTCAAGGATCATTCGCTCGCGGATAGTCATCTTGCGTAGACTTCTATCGTTGGAAATAAACATAAATCCGCCACGTTTCTCCCGTAAGAATACGATTACCGTAGCAAAGTGTACTTCTGTACCGATTACTTGAGAATCAGTTCCGATGCATACTTTTAACTTACAACCCTCTGCATTTTCCCTGCGGATGGTCTCTTCCACTGCAGTGAGCAGGGATTTTTCGATGCGTTGGCCATTGAGCCTTCTCCATTCCATAGGTCAAAATTTTTGTGACATTAGAAAAACTGGAGGCGATATTGATTAACAACGCCTCAAAAGTGCAGTTTTTTCAGGAAAAATCTTCTCCTGTACTCCAAAAAATAAGAATTATTTAATTTGTATACTTGGTTTTTAGATCTCCTGAATCATCGGCAATCTAAACAAGAGACTTACCAAACAAATTTCCAATTCCCGAAAATAGCCCTGTAAATAGTTGTCGGTCTCGCGTTTGTATCGGAAATTTGTGCTTTATGCTTTACTATGATCGATAAAACCTTTGCCACCACGCTTGAAATTGCAGCTATACCTGTTCGCCGCCCCAAAAAAGCGCTTCACAATAGGGTCAACCGCCGCGAGTTGAAAGAATTATTGCAAAAAGACCCGGTGAAGCGGGTTACGCTGTCCTTTTATAAATACGCCCAGATCAATGATCCTCAAGCTTTTCGTGATGAATTGTACGCTTGGTGGGATGCGCTGGGTGTGCTCGGCCGAACCTACATGGCCAAAGAGGGCATAAACGCCCAAATCTCTGTACCAGAGCAACAAATTGAACAGTTCAAAACCCTATTGAACAGTTACGAAATGTTCCGTGGAATGCGGCTAAATGTGGCCGTAGAAGCAGAAGGGAAATCATTTTTTGCACTAACAATCAAGGTCAAAGACAAAATTGTAGCGGACAGCCTGACTGATCCAACATTTGACCCTTCTAATACGGGTACACATTTGAATGCAAAAGCCTGGAACCAGGCCAGTGAAGAACCCGATGTGATCATTGTAGATATGCGGAACCACTATGAAAGCGAAGTGGGACATTTTGAAAACGCCATCACTCCGGATGTGACTACTTTCAGGGAACAATTACCCATGGTGGCCCAATTACTCGCTGAACAACGCGACAAGAAGATCTTAATGTACTGTACCGGTGGCATCCGATGCGAAAAAGCCAGCGCATTTATGAAACACAACGGTTTTGAAAATGTGTTCCAACTCGAAGGGGGCATCATTGAATATGACCGACAAGTGCGGGCTGAAGGCCTGGAAAATAAGTTTTTAGGCAAAAACTTTGTGTTCGACGAACGCCTCGGCGAGCGCATCAGCCCGGATGTAATCGCCCAATGCCACCAATGCGGTCAGCCTTCCGATACACACACCAACTGTGCCAATCTCTATTGCCATATCCTTTTCATTCAGTGTGATAACTGTTGTGAAAAGTATGCGCGCTGTTGTTCCGAAAAATGTTCTGAATTTAATGCCTTACCAGCAGCAGTACAAAAAGAACGCGCTCCATCTATGACTTTTAATGGCTCTAAATTTGGGAAGGGCGCATATAAGGCGTTTCGGAAAGCTGGCGGAAATTTGAGTTTTGGTGGCTAATAGCTTGTTCGAGCATTGGTTTTAAGCCAAAAGCGAGCAAAATCTATTTTAGGCAAGGCAAAATTTGCAGTGGTATGTGTGCGATTTGGCATCCAGCTTGAAATGGGATATCGCGGGATGAAATAAAATTTGCCGGTTGCAAGCCAAAATCCAACTCCCGAACAAGCTCAAAGCGGTGTCATTAACGCTTCAATTGCTGTTTCAAAAAATCAAAGTCACGCGGCAAGAGCGACTTTCGTCCAGGCAATACCGCATTAGAGAGTCCTGCGATCTGATGATAAGACAAAGCCCGGAACAGCAAGGGAAAGGCCATTTTTTTCCGCGAAAGAAGGTGCAGATTTTTTCCGTTCGTACACAGGTGTAGCCCCATCCGTTTAGCCAGGCTTTCCAGAGAATTTCTTGAAAAAAGCGAAATATGCTGCCCGATTTCAGGCAAAATATACCACCAGGTTTCTGGCGTTGGGTCTGGAGATGTTTGTAATTCCGTGGAAAACAAGATGTTGTCACTTAGTAAGAGCATTTTCTCTACTTCTTCCATCGGATTTTCCAGGTGTTCAAAAACTTCAAACGCCGTCAGTAACTCAAACTTTGAAGTACCCGCATCAGCCAGGTCAAAATTTTTGGCAAACAGGTTTTCCGCATAAATATCCTGTCGATAAAAATCCAGCCCGCGATCACGCAACAACCGCACCAGTACACCGTATCCCCCACCGTAATCCACAAATTTGCCCGAACCGTCAAAATAGGTCCGCACCATAGCCGTCACGACCTCCCGTAGTTCGAGGTTGCGCTTCAATAAACCAATATCCAAGGCTGTGATCGCAGAAGCATAAGATTCCGAAAGCCAGAACGGGTCAGGCAGCCTTAAAAAACCACATTTCGGACATTGGAAATAAGGTGCCTCGTATTTTCCAAGAATTTTTGCCCTAAAGACTTCCCGGGTAGTTGTTTGACAAATATTACAATTCAATGTGTTGAAGATTTTGAATGGGCGAAGGTACTTGGAGCTTTTACTTTTTTTTCGCGAATCCATATAGGTTTTTGAATCCGGTGAGGATTATAGCAGTAAAAAATTCCGTTCTTTCGCCGACGAAATATTTAGCCATGTCCAAACAACAACGCAAGCCCTCCTCAACTAAGACTGTAGTGCTCCAACAGTCTAGCTTTAACCCACCTGTCTCAACGTTTTTTACCAATACTTTGCTCCAAAGTGGGCTCATTTTCGCTATTGCCTTTTTACTCTATGCCAATACACTGACGCATGGCTTCGTGCTCGATGATGCAATTGTGATCACCGACAATATGTACACCCAGCAAGGGGTCAAAGGCATTGGCGGAATCCTATCAAACGATACATTTTTTGGCTTTTTTAAAGTCGAAGGCAAGGAAGCGCTGGTGACGGGTGGACGTTACCGTCCCATGACCTTGGTGCTGTTTGCTATTTTATACCAGTTTAGCACCAGTCCGTTCCTCTTTCACCTCTTCACAGTGCTGCTTTTCGCGCTCACCTGTGTGGTACTTTACCGGACCTTACTTAGACTTTTGACCCCTCCCCAGACTATTTCCCAACCAAAGGGAGATTCACCAACTCCTTTTTGGGTACAGTCTGCCCCAATGATCGCCTGGATAGCTACTGTGCTGTTTGCTGCTCACCCGATTCACACAGAAGTAGTAGCAAACATTAAAGGTTGCGATGAAATTCTTACACTAATGGGCTGCATCAGCGCCTTGTATTTCACCCTGAAAGCCTGGGATACGCAACAAATGAAATGGGCCCTGGCAGCGGGTATTGCATTTTTCATAGCCTGTCTTTCCAAAGAAAATGCAGCAGCATTTGTGGTACTAATTCCCCTGGCACTTTGGTTCTTTCGTCCCCAAGCTAAAGCTGAGAAACGATCCATATTTACCGCAAGTCTTCCTGTTTTTGCAGCCTTCACGGCTTTTTTCCTGCTTCGGGGCTCTATCCTGCACTGGCGCTTTGGCGGCGAGCCGCTGGAATTGATGAATAATCCGTTCCTGAAACTGGAAGGAAACCAATGGGTCAGTTTCGAACCAGCCGAAAGATTAGCGACCATTCTTTACACCTTGGGCAGGTACGTACAATTACTATTTGTACCACATCCACTTACCCATGATTATTATCCCCGGCAGATCGGTATCATGGGCTTTAGCAGCCCATACGTCTTGTTTAGCCTTGCACTATATGGGTTTATGGCCTATTGGGTGGTGCGGGGCTTCCGCCGGCGTGACCCTGCTTCCTTTGGGATATTGCTTTATCTGCTTCCATTGGGCATCGTATCAAATCTGGTTTTTCCGATCGGCACCAACATGGGAGAGCGCTTTGCTTTTATGCCTTCTGTTGGTTTTTGCTTTTTGGCAGCCTTATTTTTGAGCAGTTTATTAAAACAAAGCAGATCCCTGGTGCTAGGGACCTTTGGTATCGTCATACTGCTATTTTCCATCAAAACCTTTGTTAGAAACTTCGCCTGGCAAAGCAATGAGCACCTGTTTATGACTGACGCAGCAGTCTCCATCAATAGTGCAAAACTTCAAAACGCTTGTGGTGGTGTGCTTTTTGACCGGGCTACAAAGGAAAAAGACCCCGAAAAGCAAGCATTATTATGCCAAGAGGCTATGCCTCACCTCAATCAGGCCATAAAAATTTATCCGAATTACAAAGACGCCTACATCAGCCGGGGCGGGGCACATTATGTGCTGAAAGAATACACAGATGCTATTGCGGATTACCGCCTTGCAGTGCAATTGGCCCCTGATGATCCCAAACTCAAAACATATCTGGCCCTGGCCCTTCGTGATGGAGGACGATACTACGGTGAGCAAAAAGCTGACTTTAACAACGCCTTCAAATGCTTCGAGGAATCCTGGCAATTTAACCCCAAGGATCCTGAAACGGCTCGACTCATGGGCGTGGGGTATGGCATCAACGGTAAACATGCTGAAGCAATCGTTTGGTTCACTAAAGCCGTAGAAGCTGCGCCAAAGGAAGCCGGCTTCCTCTGGGATCTGGGTCTCGCCTACGCCGCATCCGGCAATGCCGCAAAAGGAGAGGAATGCCGCAAAAATGCATTGGAACTGGATCCTGCTATAGCACAAAAAAGAAGCCGGGGAGGGCGGTAGCATGCTACTGTAACTTTCGGGATGTACTTTGGCGTAAGCATTCCGCAGGACTCCCTACCTTTGCCGCCTGAAAGCCAACAGTCAATATTTAAAAGTCAACCGTCCAATATAATGTTTGAAAGTTTAAGCGACCGTTTAGATAGTGCGTTCAAAGTGTTAAGCGGTAATAATCGCATCACTGAACTCAATGTAGCCGAGAGTATTAAGGAGATCCGACGCGCCCTGGTGGCTGCTGACGTCAACTATAAAATCGCCAAAGACTTCACCGATCGGGTAAAAGAAAAGGCCCTTGGTACTGAAAATGTGCTAAAAAGTGTGTCGCCCGGCCAGCTGATGATTAAGATCGTAAGCGATGAACTTACCGAGCTGATGGGTGGGCAGAGCGTTGGCATCAATGTAAAGGGCCACCCGGGAGTAGTGCTCGTTGCTGGTCTGCAAGGTTCCGGTAAAACCACCTTCAGCGGCAAACTCGCCAAATACCTCAAGGAACAGCGTAAAATGCGCCCCCTTTTGGTGGCCTGTGACGTATATCGCCCGGCAGCCATCGAGCAGCTGACGGTGCTTGCTGAAAGCATCGGTGTAGCCGTTTATAAAGAGATTGAGAATAAAAACCCGGTTGACATAGCCCGCAACGCAGTGGCTTTCGCCAAAGCCAACAGTCATGATGTAGTGATTGTCGACACCGCCGGTCGTCTGGCCGTGGACGAGGTGATGATGGATGAGGTGGAAAATATCAAAAAAGCACTCAATCCAACTGAAACGCTTTTTGTGGTTGACTCCATGACGGGGCAGGATGCCGTGAACACCGCAGAGGCATTCAACAGGCGCATCAATTTCGATGGCGTGGTACTTACCAAACTTGATGGCGACACCCGCGGTGGCGCAGCACTCACCATTAAGCACACCGTAGGAAAACCCATCAAATTCGTGTCGCAAGGTGAAAAGCTGGATGCACTCGATGTGTTCTACCCCGACCGGATGGCACAACGCATCCTGGGTATGGGCGACATTATCTCCCTGGTAGAGAAGGCCCAGTTAGAATTTGACGATGAGGAAGCAAAACGCATTGAGAAACGCATCAAGCAAAACAAGTTTGATTTCAATGACTTTTTAGGCCAGATGCAAATGATTAAAAAAATGGGTGACCTAAAAAGCCTCATGTCTATGATACCAGGCATGGATAAGGCCCTAAAAGATGCTCCTATTGACGATAAAGCCCTCTTGCGGGTGGAAGCCATCATCCAGAGCATGACCCCCTGGGAACGTGCCAACCCGGATGCAATCAGCCTCTCGCGCAAAAAAAGATTAGCCAAAGGCTGTGGTCAGAATATTGATCAGATCAATCTATTCATGAAAAACTTCGGCCAGATGCGCCAGATGATGCATCAGGTCTCCAAAATGCCCGCCGGAAAAATGGGGATGCCGCCTGGAGCTGGAGGGATGGGATTGCCTGCACCAAAAGCCGGAATCGGGAAGTTCAGACGGTAGATCGAATAAGTAAACCTCAGATCATTTTTATGGAGCACTTTTTATTATCCAATTGATATCGTTTACCTTTTACCTGATCCAAGATTATATCCCAACATGAATAGTTTTTCCGTCTCTTTGCAGCACAATATTTTGGATTAGCCGAACATGAATTACCACAAATACGAACTAAAAACAGCCCCCGAAACGACTGACATACTCGTCGCTTTCCTTTCCGATAGCCCATTTGACACCTTTGAAGAAACAGCTGACGGGCTAAATGCATTTGCACCCGCCACTGCTTCCATGGAGGACATCGAAGCGCAATTGCTTGATTTACAAAGCCAATTTGATTTTACCTGGGAGAAAGAACTCATCCTTGGCCAAAACTGGAACAAACTCTGGGAAAGTAATTTTCAAGCAGTGATCGTGGGCAACTTTTGCGCGGTCCGCGCTGATTTCCATGATACAATTCCAGGCGTACAATGGGAGTTGGTCATCAATCCTAAAATGGCTTTTGGTACCGGACACCACGAAACTACCTGGCAATGTATTGCCGCTATTGAGCACCTGCCCCTTGCCGGGAAAAAAGTTTTAGACTACGGCTGCGGAACAGGAATTCTTGCTATTCTCGCCTCCAAACAGGGTGCGGCCGAAGTAGAAGCTGTTGATATTGAATCAGAATCTTACCGAAATACGGTCGAAAACTGCGTTTCTAACAACGTATACAATGTAACTACCCGGCTCGGAACACTGGCTGAGGTGGAAGGCCGGGATTTTGACGGCATATTAGCCAATATTAACCGTCCTATCATTCTGGAATCTCTACCCACACTCTCCAGCTTGTTGAAGCCTAATGGATGGCTACTTATCTCCGGGATCCTACTTACTGACGAGGACATCGTTACTGAAGCGGCTCAGGCAGCAGGTTTTTCAAAAAAAGAAATGAAAAGAAGGGGAAATTGGTTGTGTGGTGTGTTTGAGAAGGAAGGCTGAATGTCTTTTCCTACCTTTGCGCCTTAATAGTAGCATTTCTTTGGTGAACTGAAGTTCGCTATATCTGATTTTATGCAAAAAATCCTCATTCTCGATTTTGGATCGCAATACACCCAACTCATTGCCCGCCGCGTGCGCGAGATGAATGTCTATTGCGAAATCGTTCCATACAACAAATTACCCGAGCTCACGGATGATATTATGGGTGTAATTCTTTCCGGAAGTCCATTCTCCGTTCGTTGGGAGAATGCCCTGCGGTTAGATTTAACCCGAATTGCTGGGAAAAAGCCTCTGCTTGGCATTTGCTATGGCGCACAACTGATGGCTGATTTTTTTGGCGGCGAGGTCGCCCAATCGTCCAAGCGCGAATATGGCAAGATCATGCTCCAGCAACACGCGCCCAATGATCCGTTTTTTGCTGGTATCTCCAAGCGTTCACAGGTTTGGATGAGCCACTCGGATACCATCGTACGATTGCCTGAAGGTTTTGAAGTGCTAGGTAATTCGGACACTATTCCATTCGCGGCATTTCGATCTGAAGAAGGAAAATTTGCATCACCGGTATACGGAATCCAGTTCCATCCGGAAGTTTTCCACAGCCTCGAAGGGTTTGAGATCCTGAAAAACTTTGTTTGCGATATCTGTGGCTGTGCAGGCGATTGGACCGCCCAGCATTTTGTAGAGGAGACCATTGCAAGTTTGCGCAAGCAAATTGGAAACGAAAAAGTAATCATGGCCCTTTCGGGTGGGGTGGACAGTACTGTGGCAGCTACATTACTCCACCGTGCGATTGGAGACCGTTTATTTTGTTTCTTTATTGATAACGGATTGCTCCGGAAAAACGAATTTCAGGAAGTTCTTGATTCGTATAGAGGTATGGGTCTGAACATTGAAGGTGTAGATGCAAAAGATCGGTTTTACGAGGGCCTCGCAGGCATTAGCGATCCGGAACAAAAGCGCAAAGTCATCGGAAAGCTTTTTATTGACCTTTTTGAAGAGGAAAGTGAAGCGCATCCTGACTTTCAATGGCTCGGTCAGGGTACTATTTACCCGGATGTGATCGAGTCGGTCAGTGTTCATGGGCCTTCTGTGACCATAAAAAGTCACCACAATGTGGGTGGATTACCTGATAAATTGAAACTGAAAATTGTGGAGCCACTGCGCTCTCTATTTAAAGACGAGGTACGTCGGGTAGGTCGCGAACTAAATGTCTCGCCCAATATCCTCAACCGACACCCCTTCCCAGGCCCAGGCCTTGGCATCCGGATCCTGGGGGATATTACCCCTGAAAAAGTACAGATCCTGCAAGAAGCTGACGCGATTTTTACCGCTAAGCTTCGGGAACACGAGCTCTACGATGAAGTATGGCAAGCCGGAACCATTCTCCTGCCAATTCATTCTGTAGGGGTTATGGGTGACGAACGTACTTATGAAAAGACCATCGCCCTTCGCGCCGTAAGTTCTACCGATGGTATGACCGCAGAATGGAGCAGGCTTCCGCATGAGTTCCTTGCTGAGGTCAGCAGTGAAATCATCAATAACGTAAAAGGAATCAATAGAGTAGTATATGATATTTCTACCAAGCCACCAGCAACCATCGAGTGGGAATGAACCCAAAGTTAAAATTTGCTGTATTAGCAGCCGCGAGGAAGCCCGAATGGCCATAGAGTTTGGTGCATCTGCCATTGGCCTTGTAGGTCATATGCCTAGTGGTCCAGGCATTATTTCAGACGAATTAATCACTGAAATTTCCTGCAATACTCCGACGCATATTGCCACATTTCTGCTCACCAGTGAGACGGATGCAGAAGCGATCATTGCCCATCAAAGAAAAGTGTTGACCAATACCATACAGATTGTAGATTCCTTAAGATCTGGTACTTATAAAGAAATTAGACAGGCCTTACCGGGAATAAAATTAGTGCAGGTTATTCATGTGAGGGACGATCAAAGTTTGGATGATGCTCTGGAAGTTGCTCCATTGGTTGACTATATTCTGTTGGACAGCGGCAATCCAAACCTTGCAGTGAAAGAACTCGGAGGCACCGGACGAACGCATAACTGGGCTACCAGCCGCCGCATTGTTGAATCTGTTGGAAAACCTGTATTTCTGGCTGGAGGTCTTCGCCCCGATAATGTAAGAGCAGCCGTTGAAGCCGTGGAGCCTTATGGAATCGACCTTTGTAGTGGTGTCCGTACCAATGGCAAGTTGGACCCTTTCAAGCTGGAGAAGTTTTTTGAAGCTGTTTTCGCCTAAAAAAGTGCTTGAGGAACGGCTGAATAAATTTCATTTTCTCTGTAAGGAGTTCTGGGGTACATTTGCACTTCAGGCATCAATTCAATGATACAAACCGTTTCTCCTGGAAAATATCGAAAATGAGATTGCACGTTTTGCATTTTGCCTTTTGCTGTTTAGTGTTGTTTTTGACGGGATGCTGCTACTCGTTCAAAGGCATTTCGATTGACCCGGATGTTAAAACGTTCTTTGTCCAAAATATTGAAACCGAAGCGGCCAATGCGCCCCCCACTTTAGGCTTGAATTTGGCCGAAAAACTAAAGGATAAAATACGGCTTGAGAGTCGTCTAAGTCTAAAAAATACAGATTCGGATATCGAATTTACGGGAAAAGTTGTGGATTACCGCGTGGTACCTGTTGCTCCAAAACCAGGTGAAGTCGTAGAGCTCAACCGTTTGGAAGTAGGGGTAAGCATTCTTTTCATCAATAATAAAAACGATAAAAAAAGTTGGCCGACGCCCCGTTCATTCAGACATTTTGCAGAGTTCAACAATACCGTCGATCTGCTAAGCGTACAAGACCAACTTTTACGGGATGAGATTTTCCCTCAAATTCTGGAAGATATTTTCAATGCCGCATTCAATGATTGGTAAATAGTGGTGGTATTGCTGATTATTGGGGGGGGGGATCTTTTTTTTTCTGCCTTGCACTTATACGATCCCCAAGTGAACACGAATACCTGGCTTATGCTACAAATCCCCCAAAAACCAAATCATCCAATCAACAAAAATTTGACTCAGGAACGCTTTTCTCAAATTATAGACGATCCGGACCTACTCCGGCGCATTACCTACGAGGAATTAAAAACCCTTACGCTGGCGTATCCCTATGCGCATAATTTGCGCTGCCTGCTCGCACTCAAAGCCCAGCAAATTGATCACACCGAGGCTTCACAAAACCTTGCTACTGCAGCTACATACAGCTTAGATCGAACGAGACTTTTCATGCTGACCGCCCCGCAGGTCATTGCACCGCAGCAGTTATTGGCACCGGAGGAGGTGCTGGAACTAAAACCGATCAAGACCTTAAAACGTGAACTGGAAGCGCTGTCTCCTGTGGCCCGGGAGGAGAAAACCTTTGAGTCTGCTAAGGCAATGGAAAGTATCCCGCCAACAGAACCCACTTCAGTCCCCGTGTATGAAGCACGATTTGAAATAGTACAACCTCCTGCGGAACCGCTGGAAGTGGTATCCGCGCACCCGGCTCCAGTCATTCGCCAAGAATTTTCCGATTGGATAAGTAATTTTCATCCACCCATTTTGGAACCATCTATACGCCCGGCTCCACCAGCAGGTCCAGTTCCAATACAACAGCAAAAAGACGAAGAATCAACCAAATCCAACGGTTTTGCACAAAAATTGGCCGAGCGCAGTGTGGCAGAAAACCAAGATGTAATCTCTGAAACCCTTGCGAAACTCTACGCGAAACAAGGCTACCGCGACAAATCTGCCCAGATGTATGCCCGCCTTGCCTTGTTGTTTCCAGAAAAAAGTGCGTACTTTGCCGCCGAAATTGACAAACTTAAAAAATAGGCTTTCATGTTATCCATTATTACAATTTTCATTGCTTTGGTGAGCGTATTGCTGATTGCGGCAATTTTGATTCAAAACCCAAAAGGCGGCGGCATTGACGCAAACCTTGGTGGTGGCCAGGCACAACAACTTTTCGGCGCAGCTCGCTCCTCCGATTTTGTAGAAAAAGCCACTTGGGTGCTTGCGGGTGCACTCATCATACTTTGCGTGATTGCCGTACTCACCGTCGGCACAGGCGTTAGTTCAGAGACTACTCCAGAGAGTATTCCATTGAAATCTGCACCAGTAGGAGGGTAATACCCCACCTTTTCTTTTTTTAAAATTTGCGGCTGTCTCCTTGGGATTAAGGTTCATCATGACCATCCAAGGAGACAGCCTCTTTTTTTTAAGGTTAATTGGCTTATTTAGCAGGCTACCAGACTTATTTCTACTTTTGGCAAATTTTTGGTCTCATTCATTTACCAACTGCTGTTATGAAAAGTCTGATTACACTCCTTTTAACCATTTTATCCCCTTGCGCCGTTTTCGCGCAAATAATCTTCCAGCAATTTCCAACACCGCTCCAACTCTACCCACGCGATCTAAGTACCAATACTGCTAAAGTACATATCAGCGGTACGGCTGCCGCAAGTGCAGATAGCCTGATTTTTACCCTGGAAAAAAGTGATGGAACCTTGGAAAGCCAGGCACTTTCCCTGAACGACCTGACTAACAATCAATTTGATGTAAGTTTTGATATTCTACCCGGATTGTGGAGTTATCACATCAAAGCTGAAAGGCAAGTATCCAACAATCTCATATTATTGAAAGAAGCCGAAAATGTCGTAGCAGGCGATGTTTTTGTAGTAGAAGGCCAATCGAATGCCCAGGCAGTTGCCTATAACGGCGATGCCAACATTTGGCAAAATAATTTTGTACGCTGTTTCGGCACCTCTAACCCCGATTTGTTCGCCGATGGAAATTGGTATATCGCTGAAGGAAATGGCTATTTCTCTCCCGGTGCTGTGGGCCAATGGGCTTTACGCTTGGGGAGTTTGCTACAAGAAAAATTGAAGATCCCTGTCGCCATCATCAACGGTGCAGACCCTGGAAAGCCCATCGAATTTTTTCAAAGAAATGATGCACAGCATACTGACCCAAGTACGAATTATGGTCGTTTATTGCAACGATTGATCAACGCTGGACTCTCCGATCACATCAGAGCAATGATGTATTACCAAGGAGAATCAGATGGAAACAGAGCAGATATTCACAAAACTCTTTTTGAAGCCTTACACGCAGATTGGGAAGAAGACTTTTCAACGATTGAAGCCTATTATGTGGTGCAGGTCAGGGAAGGCTGCGGCGCACCTTCCTTGCAACTGAGGGAATATCAGCGGGCATTTGAAGATTACCTACCCAACACAAAGGCTGTTACCGCCAATGGCATCAATGGACACGATGGCTGCCACTACAATTTGCAAGGCTACAAGACCCTGGGCGAAAAGATTTACAAACAAGTCTCGGCTGACCTGTACAATATGCCCTCAGGGGAGCAAACCAATATCCGGGCTATAAGCGCTCGTTTTACAAACGATTTTAATACCCAGATTACGCTGCTTACTGATGCTACATCAGCACTAACCGTACAAGCAGGAAGTGCATTGGATTTTAAAATAAATGGTGCTTCAGCTTCTATAACAGGGATACAGGCCGATGGGAACAAATTGATCCTGGATCTGGATCAATCTATCAATTTTGCCAATTCTGGCTTGTCTTACGGCGGTCATTCCGGTAGCGATGCCTGGGTAATCAATGGCGATGGCTACGGTATGTTTACGTTTTACAACTTAGGGATCGACAACTATCATATCGTGCCCAACTTCGACATTCCAGGCATCATGTCAGGGTCCGGAAACTGTTTATCGCTGGATGGAACCGACGACTTCGTTATGGTTGGTTCTGTATTGAATAGCTCCTACACCAAAGAAGCCTGGATCAATTGGCAAGGGGGCCTCAACATCATTTCCGGGGCAGCCAATACTGCCTTTTGGACCCCTAATGGCGTATTGGCTGCCGGACACAATGGCGCATGGTTTCAGGTAACTGACAATGTAGCCCTTACCCCTAATCAATGGACCCACGTCGCTGTTAGTTATGATGCCACTTCAGGAGCAATGAGCCTCTATAAAAATGGAAAACTGGTCAGCCAGGCTCAAAATATCCCGCCACACAATGACCCCGTGGTGTATGTGGGTGCATACGCGGGCTGCTGTACTTTTCAGGGCAATATTGATGAGGCACGCATTTGGGATACGGTACGTACTTTGGAAGAGATCAGAGCCAATATGTGTCAAAAACTGAAAGGTACTGAAGCCAATTTATCTGCCTATTTCCGTTTTGACGAAACAGCCGGAGGCGTAGCGCCAAATGAAACAACAGGACCGGATGGACAACTTACAAATTTTCAAGGCCTGGGCTTAAATGAGGCCTGGCAGCGCTCGGGGGCACCCATCGGCACAAAAAGCACTTATAGTTATAACGACGTTGAGCAACTCAACATAGGGATCTCTGCCGGCGACAGCCTGGTTTTGTCCACGCCACATGTACCTGATTTTGTCCACCTGTATTTTGTGGAAGAGGTGCCAAATGTGCTGGAACCTGCGGGTGACTATGTTTTAGTGGATAATTCACGCTATTTCGGACTGTTTTATGCCAATCAAAGCATGCCAAATTACAATTTGAAATATTTCTACGCGGATAATCCCTTTGCCAATGTCCAGGAGCAAAATCTGGGTTTGTTAAAGCGCAAAAACAATGCGCAATCAATTTGGAATGAAGTGCCCCAATTTCAGGTCGATCAAAATGAGCATTCAATCACTGGAACTGGAACCATTTATCAGGAGTTCATTTTGGCGATCCGAGATTCTATGCTTTTGAATCCTTTGTCGGCACAATTGACGGTAGCACAAACACTGCTTTGTAGCAGTTTAAACGACGGGGCAATCAATGTGACCGCACAGGGCGGCCAAATACCGTATACCTACCGTTTAAATGGTGGTATGCCTCAAAGCAGCGGGCTTTTTACAGGCCTGTCCGCTGGAAGTTATCAGGTGTTGGTCACAGATCAGCTCGGCATCAGCATCATGACCAATATGATCTCGTTGCAAAGCCCGGATCCTTTGATCGTTGCAACCGAAGTGAATGAAAATAATGCTGTCGTGACGGTCGTGGGAGGCACTACTCCGTATGCAATCAGCAGCAATGCGCTTGATTTTGATTTTCAAAATCTGCCAAATGGCACCTATTATTTGAGGGTTGTAGATGCAAACGGGTGCGAATCCAATACCAATTTTACCATTGATTATCAACCGTTAACGGCTACTACAACCTTATTGGATCTCAATAATTGCGATGGCCTGACCGATCTGGTCGTAATCGCACAAGGTGGAGAATCGCCCTATCAATACAGTTTGAACAACGGTACTTTTCAAGCAGGCAACACTTTTACAGATCTGTCTTCCGGAATATATGCCGTGAAAGCCATTGACATGTCCGGCAAAATACTGGACGTACCACCTGTACAAATCAATATTGCCAGTGTACTCCTTGCAACCGTAAATATTTTGGGTGAAAGTATTTCAGTCATTCCATCTGGCGGGACTTTACCCTATCAATACAGCCTGAATGGAGCAGCAACCCAATTCGATAGCATATTCACCAACCTTGCTCCTGGAGAATACGGCATTCTAATCAGTGACGCTGCAGGTTGTACCACCACCGCGACAGGAACTATACTCGCCAGTGGGACCCTTTCCCTGGATAGCCACCATAGATTTATCGTAAGTCCTAACCCAAGTACCGGCCTATTTGAATTACAGGGACAAATGATAGATCCCAAAGTACATTTTTCAGTCTTGGATGTAACCGGACGTATCCTTCAATCTTTTGATATTCAAGCTTTTGATAGCAGAAATACTACAAAAATTGATTTGTCAGCAAAACCTAATGGAATCTACCTCCTCCAAATAACAGATGGAACGTTGTCCAGGAACTTTAGGCTCGCAAAAATTAAATGATCCTAAACAGGAGTCATCCCAAATTTTCTGAGTCCTTGACCTCATAGAGGTCAAACATTTATAGAAAATCGACCTTATTCGTCGTCGTCGTCATTTTTACGACGATTATATCCACTGTCCTCGATAGGGTCATTGTCAATTTCCCAATCGTCTCCATTGGATTGGGCTGGACGTTTGCCATTTGTGAGCCTTACTTTGTCGCCAATAGGCTTCCCTGAGGATCGTTCATCTGAATCCATTTCAAAAATATCGTCAATGCCGCTGCTGCTTCCGCTAATATTGGGGCGGGCAGTAGAATTAGACTGCGCTTTGCCGTCCATACTTTTTGTAGCGTGTGGCACCAGTCGAAGGCGTTCTTTGCTGATCAGCTCGCCGGTTACGATGCAAATGCCGTAGGTTTTGTTGTGGATACGAAGCAAGGCATTTTTCAAATCCTGCACAAAACGTTGCTGACGTCGTAGCATCTGCTGAAGCATTTCCAGGTTAGTGTGGGCTGTACTGTCGTCGTACCAATCACCGCCTTGCTGATTGAAACCATTCTCATTAAGGTCAGCAATCTGCTTTTCTGTGGTACTTAGTTCATCCTGCGCTTGAAGAAGTCTAGCATCAACAATGACTTTAAATGCTTGTAAATCCTCGTCGCTATAGCGCACTTTTAGGTCGTTAGACATGGTGAGGGTGAATTTTGATACGTAAGGAAGAATAGACAGAGTTAGTTTAGGTGGGCAAAACTACCCCAATTTAGAATGTTCAAAAGGGTAAAAAGAAAAATTACTTTAAATAGATCACAGAGACCATCCCAACTTCTTCAGGTTGGCTTTACTTTTCTTACTTTTGCACCCCGTTTTTACACTTTATGTCACCGAACCAAGCCAGCCAGCCTGTAGGCTGAAAATTCCAAATTATCCATACACCAGCAAAAACGACTGCTATGTCCGCTGCCAACCGTGCCACCACCACTACCCTCACCGAAGATTATCGCCAGGATGTTCTGCGCGACTATCGAATCTGTTGCCTCAGCAGGGAGGCAAGCGTAATTGCCCGCAAAGAAGTTTTAACCGGTAAGGCCAATTTTGGCATTATCGGTGATGGCAAAGAAGTTGCCCAGGTTGCCATGGCCCGTGCCTGGCGAAAAGGAGATTTTCGTTCCGGATATTATCGTGACCAGACCCTAATGCTCGCACTGGAATTGATGACACTCGACGAATTCTTCGCCCAGCTGTATGGGGATCCCTACGGAGATCCGTTCTCTGGTGGCCGACAGATGAACTGCCACTTCGCAACAAAATTTGTGGATGAAGATGGTAAATTCCTTGATCTAAAAAACCGGTATAATATTTCAGCCGATATAGCACCCACTGGCGGACAAATGGCGCGCGGCCTGGGATTGGCCTTTGCCAGTAAAAAATTCAGGGAAAATGCTGCCCTTTGCAGCGATCTAAGTAACCAAGGCAATGAAGTAGCTTTTGTGACCATAGGTGACGCCTCTACTTCTGAAGGGGCTTTCTGGGAAACCATTAATGCTGCTGGTGTACTACAAGTGCCCCTCGCAATTAGTGTATGGGATGATGGGTACGGCATTTCCGTTCCCAAAAAATACCAGACTACAAAAGAGAGTATCAGCGAGGTGCTGGCAGGATTTGAAGCAGATACAGCACTCAATACCAACGGCATCAGTATCTACAAAGGCAAAGCATGGGACTACCCTACCCTTTGTCATCTTTACTGCGATGCGATAGATGAAATGCGCACAACTCACCGTCCCGCATTGTTTCATATTCAGGAAGTTACACAGCAACTCGGCCACTCCACCAGCGGAGATCATCGCCGATACAAAACGCCCGAACGGCTTCAATTCGAAGAAGAATTCGACTGTAACCGCCGTATGGAAGCCTGGATGGTAGACTCCGGACTCGCTACAGCAGCAGAAATTGAAACCATCAAAAAAGAAGCAAAACGTGAGGCGACTGAAGCGGCTCAGCGTGCTTTCCAAAGCTACCACCTTAAAGTGGCAGCGTTGAAAAACACCTTGGTATCCGCCTTGGAAAATGCTCGGACAGCACACCCAAACGTGCCAGCATTGAACGAAATCCTGAATGAGCTCATCCAAAAGCGCGAACCACTCCGCTTTGAGCTACTCCAAATGGCACGACAAGCCCTTCAAAGTTTCCCGCAACGCCGTTCCGGACAAACAGGTTCGGAACAGCATTCTGCGCTGCATGAATTCGCAACGCTCGAACGAATCGAAGGCAATTCCATTTATTCTGATAACCTGCTCAGTCAATCTTCCCAATCACCCATCGAGGTGCCGGAAGAAAAAGCGCAGTATTCGGCCGAATCGCCGCTCAAAGACGGCTACGAGATCTTGAATGCTTGCTTTGATGCCAATTTTGCCCGTATGCCTGAACTCTTCGTTTTTGGCGAAGATGTAGGCCATATCGGCGACGTAAACCAAGGAATGCGTGGCATGCAGTTAAAATATGGCACGGAGCGTGTGTTCGACACTGGCATTCGTGAGTGGACCATCATGGGTCAGGCCATTGGCATGGCCATGCGGGGACTTCGCCCTATTGCAGAAATTCAATACCTCGACTATCTGATCTATGGTCTTTCGCCGCTTTCTGATGATCTATGCACCCTCCGCTGGCGTTCTAATAATCAACAAATTGCGCCTGCTATCATTCGTACGCGCGGACATAGGCTCGTGGGCGTCTGGCACAGTGGTTCGCCCATGGGCATGATGCTTGGTTCGCTGCGTGGAATGCACATCTGCGTGCCGCGCAATATGACCCAGGCTTCCGGGATGTACAATACGCTGCTGCGAGGCGACGACCCTGCCATCGTTGTAGAAGTCTTGAATGCATATCGTTTTAAAGAGCAATTGCCTGATAACGTTGGCACCTTTACTGTACCACTCGGTGAACCAGAAGTGTTACGTCAAGGCTCTGATGTAAGCATTATCACCTACGGAGCCTGCATTAAAGTGGCCGAAGAATCTGCCGATGTATTGGCAAAGCATAATATTTCGGTCGAAATTATAGATATTCAAACCCTGTTGCCCTTTGATTTCAACAATATTTGTGTAGAAAGCCTGAAAAAGACCAACCGCGTGGTCTTCCTGGATGAAGACTTCGAGGGTGGTGCATCGGCTTACCTGATGCAGCAGGTGCTGGAAAAACAAGGCGGCTACCGCTGGTTGGATTCCGCTCCAGTTACCCTTTGTTCAAAACCGCACCGCCCGGCTTATGGACAGGATGGGGATTATCATTCAAAACCTCAGGTGGAAGATGTTGTAGAGGCAGTTTTAGGAATGATGGCTGAGGCAGGGATGTAGAACATTGCGCTAATTTTTCAATAAAGTTCGCCAAAATTCCTATGTCCGAAAACTCAGCGCATACCGATAGCTTAATGTACCTATATTTGCTACATTTATACATCATAGTTCATACATCATAGTTCGACCATGATCAAGCTCTCTGAAATCTCCACTGAAGCACCCAAGCACCTCGAGAAAAAAGACATTCAGGAAGAGACCCTCCGTCTCATTCAGCGGCTTGGTGAACTTCAAAATATCCTGTATGCCGAGCGCAAACATGCTATGCTGATTATCCTACAAGGTATGGATGGGAGCGGCAAAGATGGGGCCGTGCGCAATGTATTCCACAATTGTACGATTGCAGGCCTGGATTTGGTGAGCTACAAAAAACCTACTGAAATTGAGCTTGCTCACGACTTTTTGTGGCGTGTACACCATTGGACACCAGAAAAAGGGATGACCACCATTTTTAACCGTAGCCATTACGAGGACATTTTGATCCAGCGTGTACACAATTGGATCGATATGGAACGTGTGGAAAAACGTATGGCGGCCATCAATGCCTTTGAAGACCTGATTCAGTTTGACAACAACACCTTGATCTTCAAATTCTATATGCATATATCATTTGAAGAACAAGGCATTCAACTACAGCAACGCCTAGATGACCCAAGCAAATTCTGGAAGCACAACCCTGGAGATTGGGAAGAACGCAAACTCTGGGACGAGTACATGGAAGCTTACGAATATGCCATCAACAAAAGTATCATCCCCTGGTACATCTGCCCTGTAGACAACCGCTGGTATCGCGACTATTTTATGGCGAAAACCATTGTTAATGTCTTGGAACAATTGGAGATGCAACTTCCGTCACCTCCGAAAAAATGAGGACAATAGGTTAATGTGGTCAATGTGATAAATTGTGGTCAAATTTAAAATCACCTTTGGGGCTGTAGTGCTGCATTTTTGCCTGGCAATTTTCCAGCTTAGTGCTCAAAATATCAGTGTTTTTACATCCGTTGTACCTACGAGCCAAACCGGGCATCTTGTCTTGCCGTCTACACATAATTTTCAGGTGCTGGCCCAAACAGGAGATACGCTTGCCAACGGCTCTCTGCTGAATTATGCCCCTGACTTCACTGCATTTGTCCCAATAAATAAACAGAGTGATTTGGGCTACCTTTCACTTAATCACGAAATTGTGAGCCCGCAAGGAGGGGTCACGGTTTTTGATGTGGCATTTAACCCTCTAATACAGATCTGGGAAATTGATCATGGCCTTCCCATTGATTTTTCTAAAGTTGGAGGCATCAACAGACCGTGTTCCGGTGGGATAACTCCTTGGGGAACCGTTATATCCTGCGAAGAATCTATCCAGACCAGTGATCTGGACAATAATGGGTTCAATGATTCCGGTTGGCTGGTTGAAACCCGCTCAAGCGACCGACAGTTCGTCCAGAAAATCTGGAGAGCAGGCAATGCTGTACATGAAAATTGCGCGGTAGCGGCTGATCTTAGAACGGTTTACTGGGGGGCTGATGATTATAGCCATGGCTATATTTTTAAATACATCGCAGCACAAAAACGGCATTTAGCCAAAGGGAATCTTTTCGTTCTGGTGCGCGATGACTCCAGCTCCTTGACAGCAAATTGGGTCCAGGTACCCAATCAGACAGCTACCCAATGTAATAATGTCAATACATTTTGCCAACAGATAGGTGCCTGGAATTTTTCAGGAATCGAAGATGTGGAAATCGGACCGAATCGAAAAATATACTTCACCGCCAAATACAGCGGTCGCGTCTGGCGGTTCAAAGACAAAGGTTCGAAGGTTTCAGAACTGAGCGTTTTTGTAGAAAACACACAATACCCAATTGAAACGGCCGATGGGACAATATGGACGCAATGGGGCATTGGGGCTGACAACCTCGCGTTTGACAATGAAAATAACCTTTGGGTGCTTCAGGATGGGGATAATAACCATATTTGGATGGTAAAACCTGATCATACGGCCGCACATCCGAAAATCTATCTTTTTGCTACAACTCCATTCGGTTCAGAACCTACCGGGATTACCTTCACCCCAAATAAACGGTTCATGTTTCTATCCTTTCAGCATCCCAATACGACCAATGTCGATACGGTCCTGGATGTGACAGGAAGGCGTATTGTGTTTAACCGAGGCACCACCATCGTAATCGCACGGAAAGAATTTCTTGGCTTGGGCATCAATGACTGCCTAAAAAACGAGCCAGCCCCCTCTGAGCAATTCTTTAATCTTCACCTTTATCCCAATCCATCTGAAACAGGAAAAATCACCCTGTCGTCGAAATTATTTCAAACAGGCAAACAGGTAAACGTCGAAGTGTTTGATCCTACCGGAGCAATTTGCTATACCTCAAAGACATGGATGCTTGGGAATCAGATCTTTCTGGATTTTCAAGCAAAAGCCAAGGGTGCTTATATTATAAGGGCCAGCGTTGACGGAAAAATGGGCGCTGCAATCCTGATCGTGAAGTAGCGGGCGCATCAGTTCCGTTTCCCGCCTGCTGGATTGGCGTAATAACTAACCGGCTCCACATTTTTTCCAAAAAACTTAAAGCGCACAAAGACCTGAGCCCCAAAATTGGTCATCCGAGCATTGCGAACCAACTTATCCGTAAGATCAAGCTCATAATAGCCTTCTACCCCAACACTCCAGCGATAATACCAGTCTAAAGTACGGGCAAAGCCCAACCTAAACGTAAACATATCACCAGATGGGCGACCAAGAGGAGACCCTTGCGGCCCAAAAAACTGAGCTAAATCATCACGGGATTCTTTTCTGCCTACACTATTGACAATTGTGCTTGCCCCAAAGCCATAGTCCTTGAGCATAACCTTATAACCCCCAAGAAAAGAAATATACCAGGTACTATCTGAAATGTAAATGTCCTTACCTAAACCCAATGTAACAGCATAAGAAGCACGGGTGTATGAGGATGGAGAAGACATGGCTTCCCCGATAGCTTTGATCGGCCAGTCCCTGTAGGTTAGCATGGCAGAGGCTCCCACACGAGGTTGCCAGTACCTGTCTTTAATGTTATATCCATCCAAAAATTGCTGCCAAGTCAGGTATTTTGTTTGAGGAAGATCTATGATAAAATCATAAAGTGCTTCCAGAGGCGTACTTTGAAAATCAGTTTTATGAATCAATTGACCATATCCTCCATTGATACTCATGTTGAAGTTGAGGTATTTGAGCTGGGCAAATACGATTTGAGAGAGCAGCGAAAAAGCAACAAAAAATACGTATTTCTTATGCATATGTCATATAATTGAAGAATGAAAGTGTAACATGAGTTCCCACCGGGCATAAGTAACGATGAAAGTACTAGTTTAGGTTTTTAGCCTCATTGTTTTATTGCCAACCGAAGTATCTTTTAGGCGAATAGCAGCAATTTTTAACTAAAAGATGGGAAGGACAGCAGCAAATCATTAACTTATTCTTTCATCCTTACTAATGGCTAAAATTGTATGTATCGATTAGACTCAAAAAAAGAAGGAAGTTACAATTTACTACAATTATTCCGCTTTAAAAAAATGGCATTTCAGGCGCTTAGTGCCGCATCCAGCCATTGGTTGATTCAGCAAGTTGGGTTTGGCCTGAAGCCCATTTGATTCCTATTCCTTTTACCTACTTAAAACTCGTTCCAAATACTTTGGAATAAATAGTTAAATAACAGGTTGAAAATCAGTATTACGTTAAACTCTGGCTACCAAAAGCAATATTTAAGTACCAAAAGTCATTAAAGTATCAACCGATTTCCTTCGGATACATTTCATCCGGACACATTTAACATTTTCAATCCTTCCTTTTTATGAATAACGCTGTGCTAAAGTTTACTGCATTTGTTTTGTTGGCCTCTTCCTTTCTTGCCTGCAAAGAGGATCCTAGCCTCCGGGATCAATTGATAGGCCACTGGAGATCAACAAAAGTCGTCCTCGTGGAAAACGAGGTAGCAATAGAAATCAGAGACTCTATTTCCTACGATTTAGCATTGGAAGAAAGTTTGAATTACCAAATGGAAACGACAACAACAAGTTTCGGCAATCCAAATTCTGTCAAGGACACCATTAAGGGAGACTGGGCCGTGCAGGAGACCAGTCAATTTCTGACCCTAAGCGACTACAATGGTACCCCCATTAAAACCTGGGACGTTACCACCATTTCTGATACCCAAATGATCTTAGAAGCCTTTGCGGAGAACAATACCAGAAAACGCTACGTAATCAGTTACAGCAGGCAATAAGCTTTGTTTGTAAACGAAATTGCAACTGGTTAGCCCGTTTTTATTATAGATATCGCCGAGTATCGCTACTAAAATCGGGCTGCTCTTTTGATTTCAAGCATAAGGAACACGAATGGCATGGATTAGAGCATACCCTCATTTCGCAAGCAGCCATTTTACCTGTTCTCCCTTTCCCATCATTACCTGCCAAATATTGCCTTGTCGAACTGCCTTTTTTCCTTGTAATACCCAATTCCCTTCGGACAACTCAATGCTTAACAGCCCGCCTTTTTCGGCAACGACCTCCACTCTTTTGCCTCTTTCAGCAGTTACTAAAAACGCGCCCTCAGCCCGCAAGTTTTTAAAAGAGAGCGTATTCCAAGTTGTCGGGATGGCCGGAAAAATACGCACAACCCCACCGTGACTTTGCAACAACATCTCCTGTACTCCAGCAGCAAATGCGAAATTCCCTTCTAATGTAAACGGACGATAGGTGAAACCAGAATAACCCTTTCCAGATTGATCTCCATTTAGGTGAAAAGAATTTTTCGAGACAAATGCCTCTGCAAAAATGCGCAAAGCCTCCGCTGCGCCCGCTCCATCCCGGGCACGTGCGCGAAGATTGGCTAACCAGGCAAATGAGTATCCACACCAGGCGCCGGAGCCCACGGAATCCAGGAGGACAAGCGACTTCTGAATGGTATTCCGATCCGACTCCTGCGAATAATCCAACAGGCCCAGCGGATGGATGGCCATCAAATGCGAAAAGTGACGATGGCTTTCCCGATAGGCCAGCGTGGGTGCAAACATCAATTCACCGCCAGGTTCCAAGGCAAAACCAGGCAATTCACTTAAGGCAATGCTCCATTTTTCTGCAACCTCTGGCTGCTTCATCTCCCTGGCTAATTCTGCCGTTTTTTCAAATACAAAGCGTGTTAAGGCCAGATCATAATTTGTCCAGGTTTGAGAAAACCAGGCATCCAGACTATTGTCATGGATCTCAGGAGAAGAGGACAGCGGAAGCACCCGTTTGCCATTTACCAACGGCGTTTGTCGGGTCAATTCATCCAGATGCACTGCAGTTGCCTGCATCCAGGGCCAGGCATGGTCACGTAGAAACTTGCGATCCTTCGAATACCGCCATTGCAGGTAAAAATGTTGCGACAACCAAGCTGATACGGTTGGGGAGCAGGAATACTGTATCCAGCCGCCCATTTCGTGTCCGAGCAAAGTAGACACCCCCGGCACATTCAATCCTGAAGTGCCAAAATAACGACGCGTATAGGCCCGGTGCACCGCCTCATTACTTTCCAGATGCTTCAAATAACTCATGCCTCCAGCCAAATGATTGGAAGCATAGGCCAGCCAATAACTGAGTTGGGTATTCAGATCATGGTGCAAATCTCCTTTCCAGGGTGGAAGTCGTCCGTTATCAGCGGTCCAAACGGCTTGAAGGCTGATCATTGGACCATTTGGATGGGCCGTGCATCCAAACTTATAAAGGTCCCGGTAGTATTGCCGTTCGATTAGCGTATCAGGCAAGGATATGGATGACTTGGCCCAAAAGCCTGTCCACCATTTTTCAGACTCCGCTAATGACTTTTCAAACCCTCTTTGGATGGCTTTTTTCACAGTCGTTTCAGCCCTTTCGACCGGGATCAATTGGGGGAAATGGCTGGAAATACTCCACACGCCTTCCCAGACCCCTTGGCTGGTTTTCCGAACGGCAACCGCTATTTCATAATTGAATCCCTTCCAACCAAATTGGTGAAAAAGCCAGACATTGCCACGTTGCAACACTGCACAGGGTGCGTAACCAAGCCTTGCCAGTTCACTGCCCTCCACTGAGCTTGCTGCTCCCTTTCCCGGCAACAGACCATATTGCGGGGTCAGGAGTTTCATGGCATCTTTCAGGTCGGAAAAGCCCTTGAAGCGAAACCAACCTTCCCATTTCCCGGCATGGACAAAGGACTCGAAACGCTTCCCGTCGGCCCATTCCAGCACAGCCAGGCCAGTGGATATATCCAGTTGGGCGTATTTCAAATCAGACCCAATGGATGGGATGTCAAATTCTATGGCCCCACCGGGTAGTTTTGTTGGTCCTGGCTCCCGTTCATAGGGGGCATCAAAACAATCCTGAACAAGGCCATATTCACGCTTATTCACCTGATTTTCCACCCATTTATAGGAGAATTCCGGTCGGTCCAGTCCCTCCATCGGGCGTTCGTCCCAGAGATCGGCACGATCCAGGGCTAAGCGTAGCCGACCTTCTTTTTGCCAGACCAAACAGCCAAGCAGGCCATTTCCTAAAGGCAAGCCTTCATCCCAACGCTGCGGTATTTCTGAAAAAAGCAGGTTGTGATATGGTTTAGGCTGTGCTCCAAGTAGGACAGGAACCAGTAAACCCAGCATAAGGATTGTTCTTCGCATCGACATGGATTAAGAAAGGCACACTTACTTGTTTAACACTGGCAGAATCACACCAGAAGCTCCCAATTGATTCTGGTACATCTGCACCATACAGGGCACAAAATCTTCGTCTTTAGCCTCATAAATATTCACAAATTGCTGTGGATTCCGGTCTGCGAGCGGAAACCAACTGCTTTGCACCTGAATCATGAGTTTATGGCCAGGTAGAAACGTGTGCGACACGTCAGGCAAAGAAAACTTCACATTTGTGAGCATATTCGGTTCAAAAGCCTTCGGATTTTCAAAACTTTCACGGAATCGTCCCCGAAAGATCTCACCACGCACCAACATTTGATACCCGCCCATCGGGACGCCATTTTCTTCCCCTTTTAAGGTATCCGGGTATACGTCGATCAATTTCACGACAAAATCGGCATCTGATGTGCTGATGCTCGTCCAAAGATCGGCCACAACAGGGCCAGTAACGGTGATGGGCGCTGCGAGCACCTCTGTTTGATATACCAAAACATCAGGACGCCGTGCGGCAAAACGTTGATCATCGCACATGTATTCGCGGGTGCGACCAAGGTGTACGTTTTCCGTATAGGGCACGGGTTTGGCCGGATCGCTGACGTACTGCTCAAAACCTTTTTCACCTGCGCGCAACGGCTGCGGAGGCACTTCGGATAACTTACCTTTAGCTTGGAAATAGAACTTTTTCTGCTCGGTATTTTTTGGAGGCCAGGTATCGTAAGACCTCCATTGATTACTGCCCGTTTCAAAAACATAAGCTTCTGGTAATTCCATTTTGCCATTGTCTCTGAGGTAGTATTCAAAGAATTTAAATTCAATTTCGCGTTGGTAAAAAGCACTGGTTTTTGATCCAAACACGACGTTGCCCAATCGTTCTCCGCTGCCACGTGCCCAGCCGCCGTGCACCCAGGGGCCCATGACGAGGGTATTGGCATGGGAGGCTGGATTCTGGCTTTCAATTGCTTTGTACGTATTCCAGGCGCCCCAGCAATCTTCTGCATCAAACAACCCACCCACCGTCATCACTGCCGGAAGCACATTCTTCAGGTGTGGTCGAGGATTACGGGCTTTCCACCAGGCGTCGTAGTTTGGGTGCGACATGAGGTCGTTCCAGAAGGGGATCTTGCCCATTCCATATTTCGTAGCAAAATTGCGCAAAGCACCCGTACGAAGGTAAAAATCATAATTATCAGGGGTATTCCAATCACCGAAGCCCGCCTGGCCTTCGGTGGTAGGTTGAGGCCGGGCTTTCCCAAAACCAGAATAGAAAGAAAAGCCGTCCATGATCATAAATGCACCATTGTGGTGAAAGTCATCGCCAATAAACCAATCCGTTACCGGAGCTTGAGGTGACACAGCTTTGATGGCCGGATGACCTGCCAAAATTGCCATGGTAGAGTAAAAACCCGGGTAAGAGATGCCCATAACACCCACGCGCCCATTATTATTGGCCACATTTTTAATAAGCCAGTCTACGGCATCATACGTATCTGAAGCTTCATCCACCTGTTTTTTCCCTTTTGGAGAAGGATCATCAGCAGGGATAAAAGGCCGAACATCCACAAATTCGCCTTCGCTCATGTAGCGCCCACGCACATCCTGAAAAACAAAAATATACCCTGCCCGTGCAAGACTCATGTTTTGAAACCCGGTTGTAAAGGAACCCACTCCATAAGGCGAGCAGGAGTATGGCGTTCGCCGTAAAATGATAGGGTAGTTATTGCCCTGGTCTTTAGGCGTGTAAATGGAGGTAAACAACTGCTTGCCATCACGCATGGGAATCATGACTTCCCGCTTGGTAAAGTTATCACGGATGAAGGCTGAATCAAGTTGAAATTGGCTTTGAGCCAACAGTGGAATAAGGGTGAGGAAGTAAAAAAATAGTGCAGTAGAAAGTTTCATATTCAAATTAGGCTGGGTGTAACATTACAGCCGCTCAAAAGTCTGACAAGTGTTTGGAAGTTTCATTAAAGAAACCTAAACATTCATCGTTAGAATTGGACTGTCCATCTTTTTTGACTATCGAAAAGCAACCTCTTTGATCAAACCGTTGTCTATCCAATTATTCAGACATGCCACTTTCAACTTGATGTAAGTTTCTATCACCCTACAAATATTTTCCTGGTATATGAAAACACAATTCGTCTCCGCATTATTTTTTTCATTGATTTTCAATCAATTACAAGCATCCAATTCATACTTTGCATCTTATTCGCCCTTCGAGGTCCTGAAAACGGGCATGAATGCAACTAAAAGTAACGGGGAAGATCCGGCAGACCTCAAAATCGTTTTTTCGCAAAATCGAATCTGGCTCTTAGCGGATGAAATGCCCATGAAATGTCTGAAAACCCAAATCAAAAATGAGGAAGGGAAAATCGTCTTTGAAAAATATTTTACCTCAAAATATTCCGAGTGGTTTTTAAACATTGAAGCATTGCCAAAAGGCAAGTACACTTTATATCTGGGTTCTGATCGGGTCGAAAAGTTTAAAAAGTAACTTACCATAGTTAGCCAATGGCATTACATTTGCCCCCAAGGCGGCTTCCGAAACGTTCGGAGGCCGCTTTTTTTTGAGCGCATAGGGGCTCATTGGCTTATTCGCTGAGATCAAGGGCTGAAGAACCTGTGACGAGCACTTGTAACTCCGGCAAGTTATCTTGCGTTAGTGTAAGGGTTGTTTAAATGCTTGTAATACGTTGGGCTTCATCAATCACCACAAAGGTCTTGCTGCCAATGAGCGAGGCCAATCTAGCCAAAGAGGCTTTTTGAAGTACTTGAATAGTCTCCGGGTCATCGCGCCATTGAGCCAGCGGTTTTGTGGAGGGAAAAGATTGTTCAACTGACGGGCAAGTGTGGTTTTGCCTACCTGGCTCTGGCTAAGAATCAGAATGGTTTTACCCATAAAAAGGCGTTGTCGCAGTGCCTGTTCTAATGTTCTCTGTAACATAACCTGAAAATTCAAATTGAAAAGTGCCTTTTTAAAAAATTTGATTTAAAAATGTTTGCCCATTTAAGCGCATTTATCCAACATCCGACCGCCAGATCTATTGGATGGGTCTTTTCCCTGCAAGGGGTTCTCTTTGGAACCTGGGCTGCACTTATACCTTTTATTAAACATAAATTTAGCCTGGACGAGGCAGAATTAGGGCTGCTACTGCTCTCTTTGCAAGGGGGCGTGTTGCTTATGAACCCATTTTCCGTGCCTATTTTACACCGTTTAGGCGCACCTGTTGCAGCATTAGTTTCTGTGGCTGCCGCCGCCGCTTTCTTCACTTTGCCCATGATCGCACCAACTATATGGTTGCTGGCCATGGCTTTGTTTGCTGCAGGTGCTGGTTTTTCTTCTGCCAATGTTGCCATGAACACCTGCGCAATGGTTCTTGAAGAACGGGACAAAATCCGTATCATGTCCACTTGTCATGCCCTTTGGTCTACAGGGGCTATGGCTGGATCTGCATTGGGCGGGACTTTCACTGGATTGGGTGTTTTACCCGCCCTTTGGTCGGGTGGTGTCTCATTTTTGGTAATAATCGCGATCATTGCACAGAAAAACCATCTGCTCCCTTTAGAAAAAAGCGACAAACACGAACGTGCTGCTCAAAGTGGTCAAAAGTTCGCCTGGCCCAGTACAGGACTTTGGCTGATCATTTTCCTGAGTCTTTGCATCAATGTTACGGAAGGTACGATGGCTGACTGGTCGGCAGTGTTTATGCGGGAGGTCGTAATCAGTCCTGAATTTGCCGTAGGCTGGGGCTTTGCGGCGTATGCTTTTTGCATGGCCACTGGGCGCTTTATGGGGGATGCACTGATTGCACGATTGGGTGCTGCGAGGGTCCTGAGAATGGGTGGTGCGGTGGCTGCAGTTGGAATGTTTCTGCTGGCACTTTTACCATGGATGCCTTTTGCCATGTTCTGGTTTGCGATGGTGGGAGCCGGAGTTGCTTTAGGTGCTCCGGTATTGTATGCGGCAGCAGCCCGGGCGCCGGGCATGGCCCAGGGTGCCGGACTGGCTACGATGAATACTTTTGCTATGGTAGGATTTTTTGGAGGCCCTGTCTTGATTGGCTTTTTAGCAAAGCTTTTAAGTTTGCCTATCGCTTTTGCCGTAGTAGGTGCTTTAGCTTTGTGGTGGGCCTGGCAGGCAAAAGAGATACAGAAGTGATGCTTTTTAAAAAAAGTGATACGGCAGAAATCAGCAACCTGACTATTGCCAAAAATTGTTTCCCTAATACCAGCCCAAATCCCTTACATTTGAATAATACTTGGAGGACCTTGTTTTCGTCCGGTTTTTAAACCAGTTCCGTGCGCTTCGTTCATCGTTTTTACCCGCCAAAGCCTTACGCGCAGGCGGACATTGTTCATCGTAAAATAAGACAAGTCTATGAAAAACAAATCCTTACGTGTTTTACTCGCAGTCTTGATACTGACGGTATGTATGCAAAATGCCCATGCACTCGACATTGGCGTCTCCTTTGCCGCCTATAATACCCCTGATGGAAAGCCCTATGTGGAAGTGAATATTGAGATCGCAGCAGTTTCTATTTTGTATAAAAAAGTGGACGGAGAGAAACTTCAGGCTGGCGCAGAAATCTTGATTATGATCAAAAATGGGGGCGAAGTGGTGGCTTTTGAAAAGTATAACCTCCAAAGTCCGCTGGTGGATATGCAGCAAAGCCTGATCGACGTAAAACGCATACCCGTGCCGCAAGGAGATTATGAGTTAGAAGTCGCCATCCAGGATTTAAATGCCCCAGAGAATAAAGATAGCTACCGATCCCCGGTCAGCGTTCATTTCACTGACAAACTCTATCTCACGGAAGCGCAATTGCTACGCAGTTTTAAGCGCGATGAGGCCGAAAGTCCTTTTTCCAAAAACGGCTATTACATGGAGCCTTTGCCTTTTAGCTTTTACGATCGTAATATCAAGCGCCTTGCATTCTATGCGGAAATATATCATTCGAATAAAACCATCCAAGATGCCGACTATCTGCTGCGGTATTTCATCGAACAGGATAACGGGAATGGAGTAAAAAACCTCATTTCCACAGGAAGCCAACGCAAAAAGCCAACAGACATCGATGCATTGCTCGTACAGATGGACATCAGCAAGCTCGAAAGTGGTAATTACATCCTCACCGTAGAAGCCCGAAACGCTGCCAATGAATTACTTGCCTCCCGGGTACTGAGCTTCCAACGAAGTAATCCTTTGCTGCAATTTGATGAAAGCAATATCACCGATGAATTGTTGGCCCAACAATTTACTCAAAAACTCGATGAAAAGGAGTTGAAATACACCCTGGCTGCTCTATCCCCAATCGTTGTGGGCGATGATGCCGAGATCTTGAACAATGTGAACCGCGACAAAGACCTTAAGAACAAACGCTATTTTATTTTTCGGCATTTTGTACAACAGGATCCCAACAATCCTGAAGGCGCCTACAAAAAGTACATGGCACTCGCCAATGGGGTGCATGAGAAATTCAAAAGTGGATTCCGATATGGATTTGAAACGGACCGTGGTCGTGCGTACCTGCGTTTCGGCGCACCAGATGACCTGGTTCATATCGAAGATGAACCAGGAGCCTCTCCATACGAGATCTGGATTTATTACAACTTCCCGGTGACCAACCAGACCAACGTCAAATTTCTCTTTTACAACCCTTCACTTGCAGGGGATGATTACATCACGCTTCATTCCACAGCCAGAGGTGAGATCCAAGACCCAAAATGGGAACGCAAACTTTACAACCGAAACTTGACTGAGTATACTGACGGTGACAATTACAACGATGCCACTGGTGTGAAAGCCAACCTTGGTCGGCATGCCCGCGAGTATTTTACGGATTTTTAGGGGTGCACGGTAGACGATGCACGGATTTAGGTGGATGGTATGGATGGAGAAAAATAAAACAGGTTGACTTTTCCGACAATGGAAAAGTCAACCTGTTTTATTTCAAGGTAAAATTTAAGCATCGTATACCGTGCATCGTATACCGTGCACCGTATACCGTGCATCGTATACCGTGCATCGTATACCGTGCATCGTAAGCCGTGCACCGTAAGCCGTATACCGTCCTCAGTTCCGATCCTCCTTAGCGTCCTCACGCCGTCCGATATATTCCTGCCAGACGGTTTGATAGTCGTATGTAAGATAAATCTCGGTGTCAAATGCGCCCCAGGCACCATTTTCGAGTGCGAGGTTGAGGCGCCGTATCGCCCCTGCGGGAACACTCAATGTGATAATATGGCCAAGCCCCATGGCCAGGGTCCAGGATACTACCCGAACGTCCTGAGGTGGGAAGATGTCCCAAAATCCTTGAGCTTCCAGGATCCGGCGTATTTCTGGAAGGTTCTTGTTTTGTTGATGCTTGAGAATGACCGTTACTAATACACTGTCGGCCCCAATAACAGCTGGTGGGGTAGTAGAAGGCCCTTCAGGAGCAGTAGGTTGTTGGGCTAAGCCCATTTGAGCAAAGACCAGCAGTATCGAAACGAGCAACAAAGTTTTCTTCAACATTCCTATATAAATTAAGTCCGCAAAGATAATCGCTGCTCGTTCACTTTTGATTTTTCAATAGAACTTGCAAAAACTGATTTTGAAACTACATTTGCCCAGTCATTGGTCATTGGAAAAAAAACTAATCCCCAAAATACATCCTCAAAATTTAAATATTCACGGTCTAAAAACTCACCTATCTTCCCATGTTCAAAAATCATCCAACCGGCCTACCCTACCTTTTCCTCACTGAATTATGGGAACGTTTCGGGTATTACCTCATGATCGGGATTTTTCTCCTCTACATGACCGATTCGGAACACGGGGGACTTGCCATGTCACGCAGCCAGGGATCTGACATTTTTGGCACCTTTATCGCCCTGGTATATGTGACCCCGTTTATTGGTGGGTTATTGGCTGATAAACTCCTGGGCTACCGACGAAGTATCATATTAGGCGGCATCATGATGGGCATCGGTTATCTGATGCTTGCCCTATCGAACAGCCTAACCACCTTTTACGCTTCCTTGTTCGTGATGATTTTGGGCAATGGCTTTTTTAAACCCAATATCTCTGTCCTACTCGGAAACCTGTACAACGAAGACCGTTATAGAGCCTTGAAAGATACCGGCTATAATATATTCTACATGGGCATCAATATTGGCGCCTTTGTCTGCAATTTCTTCGCCGCCTGGCTTCGGCACAATATTGGATGGGGTGCAGCATTTGCCGCTGCGGGGATAGGAATGTTCATCGGGGTAATCGTATTCAGCATCGGCTCAAAGCACTATGCCCATGCCGATGTGCGTCAACCAGCCGTGGAAGGCGAAATGGGTGTAGGCAGGATGCTTTCTTCCGTGCTCTTGCCAGCGATTGTTACAGGCATTGCCGGCTGGATGATTCCCGGCAATATTTTCGGGACGGACTCTACGGATGCCTTCCTATTTGGCAGCCTCCCGGTTATTGCCTTTTATCTCTGGACTTATTTTCAGGCTTCGGCAGAGGACAAACCGCGCATCAAAGTATTGCTTTCGATTTACGCGGTGGTGATCGTTTTCTGGGCAGTTTTCAAACAAAACGGTACGGCACTCACCACTTGGGCTGAATATTACACGGATCGACAAATGCCCGCCTGGGTAGCCGCGCCAGCCGAAAGTCTCAAAATGGCGCAGATCGTGAACATGAATGAAGCCTCCTACCCTCAATATGACGCTCAATTCCGCAAAGCAACCGACGCCAGTGGCCAGGTCATAAAAATCAACACGTTCAATCCATATTTCCTAAATGTACCGGAAGCAGAACGACCGCCTGTCGGACAGAATGTATCCCTGGTGTCTACCGAGATCTATCAGTCCATCAATCCATTTTTTGTAATCCTACTTACCCCAATCGTCATCTGGTTTTTTGCGTTTCTCCGACGACGGGGAAAAGAGCCAACCACACCGGCTAAGATCGGCTGGGGTTTGATCATTTCTGCGCTCAGCACACTCGTCACCGTTTGGGCCGTGTATGCCTGCCACAACGGCGTGGAGAAATCCTCCGCCTGGTGGATCATTGCCACTTACGGTGTGATCACGGCTGGAGAGCTGTTTTTGAGCCCGATGGGCCTGTCTATGGTCTCCAAAATGGCCCCGCGTCACATCACCGGCCTGATGATGGGCGGCTGGCAACTGGCAACCTCTCTGGGCAATAAATTAAGTGGCGTATTGGCTACAATGTGGGATAAATATGATGACAAAACTAACTTTTTTTTGGTTAATTTTGTGCTGCTATCCAGCTCAGCCTTAGCCCTGTTTGCGATGTTGAACTGGCTTAACAGGGTTTTCAAAGAAAAGGGGCTTAGCTAAAGTATTTTCAAACCAACAAATTCTCCTATATTATGTCTATCAAACAAAAGTTTTCGAGAGAGCAAAAATCTGAAAAAGACCGCGCTGAAAATCGCAAGTTCCTTCTCATTATTGCCGTGTCTACGGTAGTCCTTATGGGATTGATGTATCTTGCTTTTCGGTGAAAAAGCTCTAAGGTTTGTGCTAAAAATTGAAAGGCCGTTCCAGCAATTTGCGGGAGTGGCCTTTCTGTTTTTGTATATGGTTATTACGTTTTCAGCCGGACATCAGTTCAGTCTGAATGGCATCGTTTTAATAACCGCAGCGCGGCGAAATATTTGTACTTAAATGCAACAAAAGCATATCACATATCCGTCCATCTCCAAGATTACCGTATTTTGTTATTCGTTGAAAATCCTGTAATTTTTCAGTCGCCGTTACCCTTCACCAAAATTCTATCTGATTATGACACGTTTACTTACGCGCTGCTTTTTGCTGGCCACCGTTCTTTTCTTGTTTAGCATTGCCTCCTGCGATAAAGACAAAACCACCACGGTGAATGTTAAGGTGTTGGATAACAAAACAGGTGAGCCAATTGCTGGGGCCTATGCTTCAATTAGAATTTCACACGACGAAAATCAGCCACCTAATAATATTGAATTTAAATCTGTTGATACTGATGAAAAAGGAGAATTCAGTTTTAGCCATAGCAAGCCTTTTCAAATATATGATGTAAATAGAGGAGGTTATTTAAAGAAAGGTATTGGCTCTAACATACCGATAATAAACCAAGGAGAGATAAATGAAGTGACTATTCAATTAATTCCGAAAGACTAATCACTCAAATTAAGTGTACAAAACAACTCTGGTCTACCTAAAACTATTTACGTAGGAATTTATAGCCCAATAATGGAGGCAGAGAATAGCTCCACCAATGGTGTTGTTTTTCGAGATTCTTTTATTATAGGAAGTCTAAGTATAATTGAAAAACTCTTAAGCGTTGCTGCAGAAGAAACCCTCGATATTTATTGGAGTTTCTCTAAATTATCCTACCATATCGAAACTTCACCCTTCCATGATTCTGTGTACGTGACCCGAAACGATACCACAGCCTTTCTCCTTTCTTTCTAACCTTAAGGCAGTATTTCCCTCAAAACATCAAAAAGCCGCCAGCCCAAATATCTGGACTGGCGGCTTACTATTTTTAATACCCAAAGGCTTCCTTATCTTCCACGGCCACGGCCATTACCGCCACTTCTGCCACCGCCGCTTCCGCCGCGCGTGTTACCGCCTGGCTTCTCTGTCTTGGGGTCAGCGGAATCAAAACGAGGCTTCGGCTTGCGCTTGAAATCCTGCTTTTCAATGCTGGATACCTCTAAAATAGAGGAAAAGCGACGACGCATCTCGTTGGCGATGTCCTGTTTGCTGGGCTTGTCTCCTGCTGCAGGTGAATTTTGCGGGCGACGTTGTTCCGGGCGCGGGCCCTCGTCCCTGCGCGAGCGGGAATCAGGCCGGTTCGCGCCAAACTGTGGACGGCGGTCGTCGCGACGCTCGCGGTCCGGGTTGTTGCTCCGTTCGCGAGGTTGATCGTTGCTGCGTTCGCGGGGTTGGTTATTGCTGCGTTCGCGTGGCTGATCGTTGCTGCGCTCACGGGACTGGTTGTTGCTGCGCTCGCGGGGCTGGTCGTTGCGTTCACGGGGTTGATTGCTACGCTCACGCTGCTGATCGTTGTTGCGCTCACGGGGCTGGTCATTGCCTTCTCTGCGCGCCGGACGTGGATCTCTGGGTGCACGGCTATCTGGCATTGGGATCACATCACCCGACGGCTGTGGGCGTTCGGCACGGGCCGGACGATCTTCTCCCCGGTTTTGCACACCTAAGCGAGCCGCTCTGCTATTTGCAGCGCCGCGTTGTGGTTTTTGCTGACTGCGTGGCTGTGGAAGCCCTGGTGCAGTGAGATCAGCCACGTACGGATGCTCGGTATCTACCGGGATCAGTTGGCCGATCAGCTTCTGAATATCTTTCAGGTATGGCAATTCTTCCGCTTCGCAAAAAGAGAAAGCAATGCCACTAGCCCCTGCACGACCTGTACGGCCAATGCGGTGGACGTAGGATTCAGGGATATTGGGCAATTCAAAATTGATCACGTGCGAAAGCAAATCAATGTCAATGCCACGTGCAGCAATATCCGTAGCGACCAGTGCCCGGTTTTTGCCGTTTTTAAAATTATTGAGTGCGGCAACCCGGGCAGTTTGTGATTTGTTGCCATGAATGGCTTCCGCGCGAATGCCCGCCTTGGTCAGGTCGGCAGCCACGCGGTTGGCGCCATGCTTGGTACGGGTAAAAATGAGGGCTGATTTGATATTTGGATCTTCCAGCAAGTGGATGAGCAGGCTTTTCTTGTCGTTTTTCGTGACAAAAAATACTTTTTGCTCCACCAGTTCCGCCGTGGTGGCAGGAGGCGCTACGGCCACTTTCACCGGATTGGTCAGGATAGAATCTGCCAGATTGGCGATTTCCGGTGGCATCGTAGCCGAAAAAAACAGGGTCTGGCGTTTTGCCGGAATCTTGGCGATGACCTTGCGTACATCATGGATGAAACCCATATCTAGCATACGGTCAGCTTCATCGAGTACAAAAATGGACAGGCTGCGGAGATCCACAAAACCCTGGTTCATCAGGTCGATCAGACGACCTGGTGTGGCGACCAGGATATCGGTACCACGACGGAGTGCATCCGTCTGAGGCGTTTGGCCAACGCCACCAAAAACGACCATGTTGCGGAGCTGAAGATTTTTTCCGTAAGCGGAAAAACTTTCGCTGATCTGCAGGGCAAGTTCCCGGGTTGGGGTCAAAATCAGGGCCCGGATCGGACGGCGGCTCTCTTGTTTTTGGCCGGTTGGGTGGTTGAGCAGTTGCAACATCGGGAGCGCAAAAGCAGCGGTCTTACCCGTGCCCGTTTGGGCGCAGCCCAGCAGATCTCTGCCTTCTAATACGGGCGGAATGGCTTGTTCCTGAATGGGGGTGGGGCGTTCGTAGCCCTCGGCTTCGAGCGCGCGCAGAAGCGGCTCGATGAGCGATAAATCGTTGAATAACATTGAATTATTGTTGTCCGGTCTCGTGCGCGGCGAGCCAGGTGTGGCTCTTCAAGGGGCAAAGCGTGATGAATGTGGGGGACTGATTAGGTCGGAACGGGAAACGAAA
>CANJPT010000037.1 GCA_947476195.1 Lewinellaceae bacterium
CGAATATCGCCCGCCAATTTCAGCCGGTCCGGCTCATGCAAATACATCCTGTGCCCGGCCTCGTAATAGGTTTTGGTGACCCGTTCCTGAACGATCCCATTCCGGGCAAAGGTATATTTGGTATCGAAAAACGGACAAATGAGATCGCTGCATTAGAATCATCCTGGATAGTGATGTCGCTATGAACGGATGCTTTGCCGGCTCGTTATTGGGCAGGGCATTGAGGACCATGGGCTTCGTGTATTCCGTACCATAAGAATCGATTTTAGTTTCGCAATAGTAGAGAAGAAACCAATGGCACCAGGAACTTAATGGATCTCCCGATCCAAAGCTTCTATCACCTGCCCGGCCATTTGCCAGGTAGGTTCCATTAGCGTCACTTGTGCCTGTCCGCCATAAATGGCTTGTTCGCAGGTATGCCATACTGAAAGTAGTGCCTGGATGCGAATAGGAGATGCTCCACTTTGGAGGAGGACAATGCGCACATCGGCCTCATTCATCTGTGCAGGCTGGATTCCGAATGTAGCAGAAAGCCAACCATGCAAAGCTTTAAAAAGCGCGTCATAAAACTGCCGTGGTTCGTCCGTTTTCAAAAGCAGGCCAACATTGGCAAAGCTCAGTTGGGCTGAAAGCAGCGTGGTGCCAAGCGGTTTGTTTGGGCTGCTTATGGGCGATCTGTCAGCCGGTTTATTGGTGACAGCCTGATGTCCAGGCTCCTGGTAGGCAACGGAGGATGGTTTCCGCTTTTTCAGGAGGACAAAAATGCCGATTGCCAAAAAAGGCAGCACCACGATACTCCAAAGTATAGGAGATCTTAGCCATTTGCTCAACCTTTCCAACAGGCCCGGTTTCTGGGTATTCGCCTGCTCTGGCAATTTATTTGACAGAGCATAGTTTTTTCCGGCCGTTACTTTGAACTGAATGGATGCAGTTCGGAGCTGACAATATCGGTTGCTGTCGGCATTAAAATACGACAACACCGGCTTAATCTCCTGAATACCAGTGTCTTTTGGCAGCACCACATATTCAAATCGTTTGCGGTGCAGGATCTCCAGTTCACCCTCATACTCTTCTTCTTCCAGGATCCTAGGCTCGAAGATCTCACAATTGGGCGGCACTGAAATTTTGGGTGCGGCAAACCTTCGGGCGTCGCCATTCCCTTTGACCTCCACGACAATAGTGAGTGCATCGTCTGTGGTCAACGCAGTCGTGTCTGCTTTTACATCCCACTCGTATAAGCCTATTGCTCCGGTGAATTCGGTGGGCAAGGGCTGAGGTAATGCTTTTACCGTTAGTCCAACTGGTTGGGTTTGCAAATTTACAGGCTTGGGTCCGAAAAGGAAGCCTTGGGCGCCAGGCTGCTCGATACCCACACTTACCCGTGCAACACCTACACTTAGCTCGCCCGCTTCCTGTGGGAAAAGTGCCTGTTCGTGTAAGGTACGTACGGCGTATTTTTTTTTACCCAGGGTGAGATACTCCACGCGCTTGTCGTAGCGGATCTTTTCTTTGGGAAAAAAGCCATCAAATTCAGGCAGGGCGATAATGTCATAACCATCTACCGAAAGCTGGGTGTAAAGTCGAATCCGCCAGGTTACTTGTTGGCCGACAAAGGCCTCTTTTTGGTCAAAATCTGAAGCTACAAATACCCGGTCGTCTGAACCTGGTGGAATTGGCACATTGCCCTTGCCACTTGTACCGGAAGATAAGACATTGATGGTAATAGCCTTGGAGCTAAGCGTTTTACCTCCGGCAACAACCGTGGCTGAACCAGTTGTGAAAACGCCCGGTTTATTTGGGGTAAGTTCCAGGATCCAGGTCTGACTGGTGCTGCTTCGACCGTTCACAAAACTCATGCCCCTTGTTTCGGAGATTCCGCCCTTGTTGAACCCAGGAAAACCGGGTGGTGTAAAACGGCTGCCCTCCGCATTTTTCAGGGTAAAAGTCAGCTCAAAAGGCACGCCTACGAGCACTTCTTTCGTATTGATACTTGTTTCGAAACTGACATTGCTTTGTGCAGGCAACACCGGAATTTTGAATAGAAAAAGCAGCGCTGATGCCCAAAAGCTGCAAGCCCGGACATTTTTTTGAAAACGATCGCTGAAGCTAATTAGGGCCGTCATAATGATGCGTTACATCCGGATGGTTTTGATCCGTTTTTTAGACTCACTGGGTGTCTGAGCAGGGGAAGACTTGGACCCATTTGGGTTAACTCCCTCTGCCCCTGGTAATGCCTGAATGGAAATAGGCTCGGTTTTTAATGCTGCGTCACCATTTTTAATACTGACGGACGGAATGGTCAAAATACCCTCCTGTACGGGAGTCAGTGTAAAGTGGTAACTGGCAGAGGTACTGGTCTGGCCATTCATGATGGAAATGTTGGACGACTGGCTGCTTCCGAGCACCATAAAACCGGCAGCTTCCCAATCGGGCGGGGTAAATCTTCCGTTGTTTTGCCCGTTTTCCAGCATGAAGGAGACCTTGAAAGAGACGCCAACGGCTACCTCCGGAATGCCCTCCTTCTGATTCACGGCGGGCAAACTGGTTTCGGCATAAAAACGCGTTTCGTTCTGAGCAGATGCGCTCAGGAAGTTCAAAACGACCAGAGAGAAAATGGATAGTACGGTACGCATATAGATGTTTTTTATTGAGACAAATACAAGGATTTAGAGGCCACCTAATTTTTTGAGTTCTCGTCGCTCAATGATACTATCAGGGTGGTTTAAATCCAATACTTTAATGGTTCAATATGGAAAGCAAAGAGGGAGTTTTGAGCAGGCAATCGACAATACTCACAACGATATTTGGCTCTTTCAGCAACAAATTCTCTAAGTATATATTGGATATGCCGGCTCATAATCAGGCAGCTTGTGCACGAATTTTTTAAAGCCGTTCCAAGCGTTCCTGCATCTCGCTGGAAGCCTTCAATGCCAATATTTTAGCAGGAGCAAACTGCGCCAGCAATTCGGCAATTTCATCATAAACTGAATAGATAGTCATGTCTAACCTGATTTTGATGCAAGTTTAAGGTTTTTTTAAAACAATATAGCAAGCATTTTATTTTACCCCCATTCCATTCGGCCAGCCATTTCCCGAGCTTACAAAACTCAATTTCCCCTCCGCATCTTCGGCCATCAGGATCATTCCCTGCGATTCTATCCCCATCATAACACGGGGAGCCAGGTTGGCCACAATAACGACTTGCTGCCCAATAACTTGTTCGGGTGTAAAATATTCTGCAATACCAGACAGGATCGTGCGGCTCTCAAAGCCGAGGTCCACGCTGAGTTTGAGGAGCTTTTTGGATTTTGCCATTTTCTCAGCGCTTAAAATGGTGCCTGTACGAAGATCGAGTTTGGCGAAGTCATCGAATTGTATGTTTTCTGAAACGGGCCGATAAACCATTGGTATTGGTTCGGTGCTATCTGGGGCTTGTTCGTTCATTGTTTTTAGTTCGTTGTTACGATTTGATTTAGACGCATTATCTGCGACATCAGGGTCGGCGGGAACTTCGGCAGACATGGTTAACTTAGCGATCTGTTTTTCAATCACTTCATCCGGAATGCGGCTAAAAAGGTGTTCCGGTTCATTGAGCGCATGAAGTGGTGGCACCACGGGGTTGCCTTCTACCAGCTCATTGAGTACCTCGAGCAGGTCGCCGTTATCTTGTAATGCAGTAAGATTGAGCATTTGCCGAAGCCGGTCTGCTGCGAATGGCAGAAAAGGCCTGGCAGCCACCGATAGGACGGCTACATATTGAATGGCGAGGTTCATCACCACCTTTACCATTTCCGGCTCATCTTTTACGGTTTTCCAAGGCTCATTGAACTGGAGCAAAGCATTTCCGGCACTGGATATTTCCATCAGAATCCGCAGTGCTTCGCGCAATTCGTAGCGCTCTATTGCCGCACCCATCTCTTGCAATTTGTTATGCAAAAGCCTCAATTCCTCATTATATTGTCCTGTTTTATCGATATCCCATCCGCTTTTAAAGCTCAATTCAGCGTTAATCCGCGGTACCACACCATTGTAATATTTCTTCGAAAGCACCAGTACCCGATTCACAAAGTTGGCCAGATTATTCACCAGCTCGTTGTTATTTGTCTCTTGAAAGCCTTTCCAGGTAAATTCTGAATCGCTCTGCTCAGGCATTTTTTTGATCATATTGAATCGGAGCACATCTTCTTGCCCGGCAAATTCTTCGCAGTATTCATGCACCCAGACTGCCCAGTTTTTGGACGTCGAAAGTTTGCGGCCTTCCAGATTCAGAAACTGATTAGCAGGCACGTTTTCAGGCAAAATAAAGCCGCCATGTGCTTTCAGGATTGCCGGGAAGATCAGGCAATGGAACACAATATTGTCCTTGCCGATAAAATGCACCAGGGCCGTGTCGTCGCTTTTCCAATAAGGCTCCCAATCCTTGCCATTGTCCAGAGCCCATTGTTTGGTGGCAGAAATATATCCAATCGGAGCATCCAGCCAGACGTAGAGTTTTTTTCCTGCCGATCCCGGGATCTCCTGCGGCACATCTACCCCCCAGTCCAGATCGCGGGTCATGGCGCGAGGCTGCAGGCCCTGATCAAGCCAGGAATTACACTGGCCGATCACATGGTTTTTCCAATTTGCCGGATTATGGAGTTGTTTTCCGTCCGTGATGCCAGTATTGATCCATTCACGAAGCCAGGCCTCGTGTTGGTCAAGCCGGAGAAACCAGTGTTTGGTAGGCCGTTTTACCGGCACTGAACCGCTGAGCATGGAGCGTGGACTAATGAGGTCGTTGGGACTCAGGGCAGAGCCGCACTTTTCGCACTGGTCGCCATAAGCATCCGGGTTAGCGCAGACCGGGCAAGTACCTACGATGTAGCGGTCGGCCAGGAATTGGTCAACGGTATCGTCATAATATTGCTCGGTAGTTTCTTCCAAAAACTCATTTTTTCCATTGAGTTTTCTGAAAAAATCCTGAGAGGTCTGGTGGTGGATTGCTTCTGTGGTCCGGTGGTAGATATCAAAAGAGATGCCGATCTTTTGGAACGTATCCCGAAGCATCGCATGGTACTTGTCCACTACCGCTTGCGGCGTAGTATCTTCTTTTCGGGCCTTCACCGTAATGGCAGCACCATGCTCATCTGAACCGCATACGAACACTACGTCTTTGCCCATCAGGCGCAAATAGCGAACAAAAATATCAGCAGGAAGGTAGGCACCAGCCAAGTGACCGATGTGGAGCGGGCCATTGGCATAAGGCAGAGCCGCGGTAACTAAGTATCTTTTTTTGGACATTGGATGGTAGACGGTAGACTGTGCACGGTGGACGGTGGTTTATGATCTGGCCATCCATGGACTTATTTGAAAGGGCAAAAGTAAGATGGAAATGCTCAAAAACCGGCAAAGGTTCCAGGCTTTGAGCCATATTTCATAGAGAAAAAATTTAATTGACAATCCGTTTTCAGGAACTATAAAATGATTGACGATATACGATTGATGATTAAATTTTGAAGTATGATTTCTCCAAATAGAACCTTTAGTGGTGCATATTAGCCCTTTATGGCACATCATCCATCTGAAATCAGCATTCAAAATCATCAATCGTATATCATCAATCGTATATCGTTAATCAAAGGCCTGCTTGTTTCCTAAAAACGGGTTGGCATTAAAATTTACATCCCATCTGCCACCAAACCTACTTCTGGGCTCGGGCAGACAGCCACCAGGCCATCAGGCCAAAAGCCAAATTGGGCAACCACATCCCAAGCCAGACCGGCATGGCACCACCCGTAGCGAATGAAACCGTAAACTTAGAAAATACAATATAAGCAGCGCCGATCCCAATACCAAGGGCCAGGTGAAGACCCATCCCACCACGAACTTTACGGCCTGCGACCGCCAGCCCAATAATGGTCAGGATAAGGATGGTGAACGCATCAGCGGTGCGGCGGTACATTTCTACCTCGTAACTGCGGGTATAAGGGAGTCCGCGCCCCCGATCGCGGCCAATGGCTTCGCGTAATTCTGGCGTGGTCATTTGTTCGCGCTGATTGGCATAATAGACAAAATCAGCCGGTGAAATATTGATGGCGGTGTCTAAGGGAGTATTGCTCTGGGTGAAATTTTCCCGTAAGCCATCGAAGGTGCGCACAGACCATTTGGGGAGCTGCCAACGATTGGGCTCTCCTTTCCAAATGGCGGACTCCGCTTCTAAAATACTAATGACCTTGTTGCCTTCAAATCGTTCGAGACGAAGACCAGAAGCCGTTTTGGAATTCTTATTGTAGCCACGAACAAAGACCTTGGTATCGGGAGCTGTGAGCAGGTGAACATTGGTGGTTTTGCCCTTGTCCTGATCGACCCAAACGTAGGTATGCTCAAACCAAAGCCTCCATTGATTGAGGATCGGCGCACCAAAGTGGTTGATGGTCAGGTGCAAAAGCATGACCATAGAGGCTGCAATCAGGTAAGGCTGAAGCAAGCGCCGGAATCCTATTCCTGCATTAAAAATCGATAGAATTTCTGAATTTGAAGCCAGCCTGGAAGTAAAAAAAACGACCCCAATGAGGGTATAAAGGGGCAACAGCAGGCTTGCCATATGTGTCATGAAGCCCATGTAATAAGCCATTACATCTTTCCAGGTGCAGGGCTTTTCAATGATACTCTGCACTTTATCGCTAAAGTCAATGGCACAGGAAATCATGCTGAAAATCAATAGTGAAAAAAATACCGTTGAGAGGTATTGCCGGATTAGGTAGGCATCTAAGACTTTGAATTTCAGCGGATTTGTCATTGGTTATTAAGTCATTAAGTCATTAGGTCATTGAGTCATTGGTCATTATGTCATTGGTCATTATGTCATTGGTCATTATGTCATTGGTCATTATGTCATTGGTCATTGTGTCATTGTGTCATTGGTCATTGTGTCATTGGTCATTGTGTCATTGGTCATTGGTCATTGTGTCATTAAATCATCGGGGCGTTTACAAATGACTTAATGACTCTAAATGACCGAATGACTCTAAATGACTGAATGACTCTAAATGACCCCAATGACTCTAAATGACCCAATGACTCTAAATGACCCAATGACTCTAAATGACCCCAATGACTCTAAATGACCCAATGACTCTAAATGACCCAATGACTCTAAATGACCCAATGACTCTAAATGACCCCAATGACTTAATCTATACTTTTGCCCGCTTAAACACCGGCACCGTAGAACAAGGCTCGCCAAACATGATACTAAGCGCCACAGGTTGCAATTTTCGGGTGATCTCCAGGTAAGCAGAGGCCGGAACAGGCTTATCGCTGCAACCTTTAACCACGATGCGCTTGCCTTCGTATGGTTGCATATCAAGCGTAGCCAGCTTTTTCAGGAACGCTTTTTCAGCAAATTCTGCTGGCTCACCTAGTGCAATATCGTTCACATAAGGCGCTGCATGGGTAGCCACCAGCATATAGGCCCAAAGCGGAATGATCGCATCTGCAGAGCAAAATACAGCCAGGTTTTTCCCACGGTATTGTTCCCAGTCCAGTGCAAGCAGTGCCTCGCGAAAGTCCTTTTCTTTCAGGATCAACTCCATAAAAAGATAAGCTTTCAGGTCGAAAGGTACGATCTCACCTGGTGGGTACATTTCTTCCAGATCTAAAGTGACCAGGCTACTGCTTGCTATGCGGTTTATCAGCGGTTGTTCGAGTGTTGCTTCCATGATTTTTAAATGTGGTTTATGGGGGTTGTTAATGGGCGCAGTTGGCTATTGTTCCTCTTGTGCTGGGACTACGGCCGGCAAAACGACTTCTTCCAGGGCAGGTATTTCGCCTACACTATTTTCTTCGTCTTTGAAATCTTTGGGTTTGGGCAGATCGGTCAGGCTATTGATCCCGAGATAGTCCATGAATTTTTCAGTGGTACCGTAAAGCAATGGCCGGCCGGGACCTTCGCTGCGTCCGGTGATAAAAACAAGTTCTTTTTCCAAAAGTTTCTGAAGTGCGTAATCACAGTTCACGCCACGGATCTCCTCGATCTCCGGGCGGCTCACCGGCTGTTTGTAGGCAATAAGTGCCAGGGTTTCGAGGGCGGCTTGGGACAGGCGTTTTTTTGTGGCCTGACGCAGGTGTATGGCCACCGTGGTATGGTATGCGCCTTTCGTGAGAAACTGCCAGCCCCCTGCAATTTCAATGAGTTCAAACGAATAATGTGCTTGCTGGAATTGCGCTTTAGTTTCCTCAATAGCCTTCAGAATATCCTCTGCTTTGACCTCAGCCTTAAAGGCCTCTTCCATCACTGTTTTCAGATCAGTAAGGGCCACGGGTTGCGGGGATGCGAAAATTAGCGCCTCTACGTGCTGTTTCAAGAATTCCATTCCGCAAAGATATACTATGATTAAGGTGATTTGAATGATTTGAGTGATGCAAATACCTGATTTTAAAATGAGTTTAATCTTCGAAATTCAAAACCACTCTGCTTTGAGCATAGTTATGGAAGCGGATGTTGCGTTTGTTGAAGTGTAGAGAAAATTGAGCAGGGGTTCTTTAAACCGTTCAAATTGATAACTCCCGATAAAAGCAGACATGAGCTGCACTTGGGCTATTCTGCCAACCTCCTTTTGACAAATTTAAAAGGTGCGCTCTGCCTGGCATAGGAGGCCGGATCCTATCGGGTTAAACCACTTTTTTCAGCATAAAAAACACCCTCAGAAACCTGACTTTATCAAAAAAATGTCCAACGGAACTTCTGACTTTGTGAGTAACTTTAATCCGTTAATAATATAGGTTACCAAATCATCTTTCAAATCTCTCTGGTATGGCAAAGGAAAAACTCAAACTTAAGGACCTTAAGGTACAAAGCATTGTTACTTCGCTTGAAGAAGGACAGATGCAGACCTTAAAAGGGGGGAAAGAAGTGGCAGGCCGTCGCCACACTTACACCACCCGTTGGACCATGGTTGACACCCGTGTTCAGTGTGACGGCGTAGTAGGCTTTCTCGGCGGCAATTAAGACTGCCTGGCTTCCATTTCGCGCAAATATTTTTCGCGCACCACCGTTGCAAATTGCTGACCTCTTGCCTTGGCATCCAGCCAGGACAAGAGGTCAAATGTTTGAAGCAATGCCCTGGTTTCAGGCTCTTGCGCTTTAGCCTCCAGATCATTTTTTATCTTGGCAAAGATCTCGCGTTGGCCCCGGGCATCGGGCAATTTGATCGCTTCAAAGATGCCATGCATAAACCGCCGCTCCAATTCGTGCAGGCGGTTTTTCCTTTTTAAAAAGCGGGTGGAAGTGCGCAGTTGAGAATCCAGCAGTAAGAAATTTCCCAATTCAAAGTGGAGCAGCAAGGAGAGCATTCGGGCGAGGCTTTGCAGGTCTTCCCGGCCAAGGGTCCGGCGTTGGGCAAGCCAATGATTGAGGTGGTCGAGCGCCCTGTTAAAATCACCAAATCCGATGCAGATTGGCACAAACTGAAGATGAAAACTGCCCGTCTCGTAATCGCGCAGGTCGAAAACTTCTGCCTCAGCCAGACAGCGCTCCATTTCCAGTCGCCCCGCTCCAAAATCCCCTGTATACGTACACAAGGCAAAGAAAGTACTGAAATACTGCCGGTGGATTTTTCGACGATCATCCTCTGTAATGGGTTGAAGATCACGTAGTTTTACCAGACAAGCCTGTACTTCTGAATACTTCTGTAAAAGGCCGCAAGCCAGGGCCTGGTTACTCAGTGTAGCGATGTAGTCTGATAAATTTTCCCTCAAAAAATGAGGCTGAGACTCCTGCAGTGCGATGAGTATCTTGCCTGTTTCATAAAACTTTTCCGGCTCCAACGCAGTATGGTAGTAGAGGCTTAAGGTGCGGTAATATAGCACCCTTGCGGTATGCGATACCGCTGCATCCGGGTCGGAGAAGGCCTCCTGTTCCACGAGCTGGCGCAGCCTTGCAACCCGGTCTGAGCCACGCTGAAGGGGATCTTTTTTGATGGTCGTATACGCCTGAAAAAACGCCCTTCGATAATGAGCGGCATTCCGCAATTGCTCCATGGCTCGGGCCTCATCCTCTTGTAAACGCCCCAGGTTCTTGTGCAGAAAATCAACGTCCATCCGGGTGTAAGCAAGTTGCTTTTCCCATCGGACGATCTCAATTAAATGGGCAAAACTTTCATACTGTTTAGCAAGTTTTCGGGCCTTGCTTAGGAGCTCGCGACAATCCATATAATGCCCCCGCTTGAAAAGGACTGCTACGCTTTGGAGGAGATGGTTGAGCCGTTGCTGGATGGAGTGCAATTCATCGTAATTCTGGAGACATTTCAGGATCAGTTCGTAGAGATAGGCTTTTAATTCAGAGAATTTTTTACTGCCTATACTCTGACTTTTATAAATTATTGCCTTCCATTTCTCATCGTCAAATTGCTCAGTGGTGGCCAGGGCTTCGAATAATTGGGTGTACTTGGTATCCACTCCTGGTTTGCCATTCAAGAAAATGCGGAAATAACGCTTTTCGGTAGGTGAAAGCGAACGAACCAGGCGATGCAATTTGTCAGAATACGTTTTGGACATCTTGGAGCAACGGATTTAGAAACGGTTGAATGATAACATGTGACTTTCAGGCAGATTCCTTTTTGTCCAGGCAAGTATCTTTTTGTGCAAATAGTTGGCCGCTTTAACGGAGAAGATGGGGACATAGGGGTGGAAACGAATCAGATGAAAGTCACAAGCGATCATTCACCCAATCCTAAGAAGCAAAATTGTCGCTTTTTTATGATTTAGCAAAAAAAATTACCTGTTCAGAAACCTGACTTTTAAAAAAAATAGAGTTGTGTGGATAATAGGGGGAATGGACTTTTGTCTCATCAAATCCAAAATCAAAAATGCTGCTGCCATGTTAAACACTATCGTCGTTCGTCGCCGCCCCGAAATGGCAGAACCAAGCGCTTCACTTACCCGGTCTGTGCCTGTGAAGCATACCCAGGAGCTTGAGTTCGTAACACGTCCCGCCCCGGAAGCAGGAAAGATCGCCCTCCCAACCATGGAAGGCCTTTGTTTCGAAAAAGTAAAACACATTACTTATCTGGAAGCAAGCGGCAACTATACCGTCTTACACTTTAAAGACAAGCGACAGGTATTGATCTGCAAAACCCTGCGTGAAGTGGAGCAAATGCTTTCTGATCGGGCTTTTGTACGGATCCATCGCTCACACACGATCCATTTGAAACATCTGAAAAAATATGTTCGCGGCAAAGGCGGCCAGGTGCTACTCCAAAACGGGGTGATGCTTACCGTTTCCACAGGCCAAAAGGAATCATTTCTGGCACATTTGAAGTGCTATTTTGGATGAAAAGGATTTAAACCTGCAGCATCCCCTTTACCCCTCAACAGGTGCCTTTCCCCCTGGGAAAGCGCATGTTGAGCTTTTTTACCTAAGGCGAAAAAAGTGCCGTATTGGACACCTTACCATAACAACCAACATTGCTGGTATACCAAATAACCCTGGAAAATGTAAAAGATCGTTAGACACAGTAAGGGTTTGGTTTGGCACCGGGCGCAGCAATTTGCGTCCGGTGATTTTTTTTGTGACGAAGGCCAAATTATTAAGACCTTTCGCACTGTGATTGCTTTCCTGACAACAAGAACATTGCATTCTGGCAAACAAATCCACAAATACCCGCACCTGCGTTAATGAACCTCGCCACCACAAACCTTACACGCCGCTATCCTGGCCTACGCCCCTTCGAGCGTAGCCAAAGTGCTGTCTTTCGTGGCAGAGGCGAAGACATTACCAAACTTAGCAACCTAATTTTACGCGAACGTCTGGTGGTTTTGTTTGCAAAATCAGGCATGGGGAAAACCTCCTTGCTACAGGCTGGCTGTGCCCCGGAACTTGAGCGGCAGGATTTTGTCCCTATTTTCCTCCGCACAGAGCGAAGTGACCGCCCATTACTCGCTGGAATAAGCGAGATGCTGGAAAAAAATGTACATGTAGGAGGCACCGACCAAACCGGACTTCGGGTTGCGGCGCCTCAAACCTTGTGGGAAAAAATGAAACGGCTGGAGTTTGATCTGGATGGCCTGCCAGCTACGCCTGTTTTAGTTTTTGATCAATTTGAAGAAGCTTACACGCTTTCTCATTCAGAAGAAAGCCGCCGTCAATTTTTTAGCGAGCTGGCTGATCTGGCCAATGATACCATGCCCGAGGCATTAAGGGCCACACTACTGGAACAGTTTAAATTAGGCAACCTATCGGTAGAAACGATGCAATGGTGGGAACAGCAACCCAACGTACGCATCGTGTTGAGCATTCGTTCTGATTTCTTACACTATATCGACCGGGTAAGCAAGAGCATCCCGGGTATCCTGCGCAACCGGTATGAACTGCAGGCCCTCGACCGTGAAAAGGCCCGAACTGCTATCGTGGAACCCGCCATACAAGAGGGTACATACGCCAGTCAGACTTTTAGCTTTGTGCCAGCGGCTTTGGAAGAAATGCTGGATTTTCTTTCCGGCCATGATGCCACTACAGATGAAGAAGGTAAAGCCACAACCCGGGCCGAGGAAGTGGAGGTGGTCAACCTCCAGATCATTTGCCAGGATGTAGAGGAGCGCATTATAGATGCCCAAAAGCTAGCAAAATTTGAAGTAGACAGTCCTTTCTATGAAGGCAAAGAAGGACTGCGGAATTCAATTCGAAATTTCTATCAAAACCAACTCCAATTATTCCCCAAGGCTTATGTAGAGCGTATTTTACAAAAAACGCAGCAAGGCACTCCCATCACCGCACTTGACCAGGCCCTGACAGCCAAAACCGGAAAGGAACTCCATGATTTGGCTCAACGCCTTATGGAGGAAAGTCTGATTACCCCTGGGAACCGCCGCAATAGTGTCGTCGACGATACACTCATCAGCGATTATAAGGTTTCACCAGACTTTCTCGACACCTTGGTAGACAAGAGTCGCCTGCTGCGGAAGGAACCCCGACTGGACGATTTTTATTACGAGATCAGCCACGATACGCTTCTGCCTGCAGTGATTGAATCACGCAATACGCGCCGCGATAGAGAACAGACTGACCGCCAAAAAGCCGAATACCAAACGCAATTGGCAGAGGAGGCCAAACGTCGGGAAGCAGTGGAGGCCGAATTAAAAGCGACCCTTCGCCAGCGCAAACTGGCTCGTACCGTAGCAATTACCTCGTTTATTTCTTTGCTGGTTAGCCTTGCATTTGGAGGTTGGTTCATCAAAGAATATGTTGATAATACACGAAGTCAACTCGATCAGGCCGAGTTTTATGTGCACAATGAGCTCTTCAACGCCGCAGATATTACTTATGATATCCTATTAAAGCACCCCAACCGATGCTGGGTTTTGGCCAATTTTAACCCCAATAAAATTATCGCAGATGAATTTAAGATCGTAAACCAGTTCCAAAAAGGCTTTGTTGCGGTGGATAGCAATTTTATAATTGCAGATTCTCTGATGCTGGCAAACAACTACGCGCTGGCCTTGAACTGCTATCGGCTGGCCGAAGATTCCTTAAATGCGTATCGCTTGCTAAATGCAAAATACTCCGATGACACCTTGCAAAACGATTGGCGTATTCAACCCCAAATCATAGATAAAAAAGCCGATCTGATTCAACAACGTATTATAAACGCCAGATTGACCCTCGCACGTGAGTTCAAGATTAGTCAGCGTGAATATGAATCTTTTCTGGAAGCCAAGGTCTGGGGCCAGGCTCTGCGTAATCTACGGCGCATGAAACAGCTCCTGCCTGCCCATCCTGCTGATGAAGCTGATTTGCAAATTGCGCTGAAGATCCGTGGACGGCCTAGTGATTATGTTAAAAAGGAGCTTGAAAAATATGAGGCGCGGGTTTTAGGCTTGTAGGACCTGTGCTGGAAATAGCTTTTGGCCGGCAACGGGCAAATTTTATTTTATCCAGCGTTATCCCGTTTCAAGCGGGTTCAAAGATTGCCTATATACGACTGCAAATTTTCCCTTGCCTGAAATAAAAATTGCTATCTTTCGGCTCACAACTCATGCCCGAATAAGCGCTGATCCGGATGCGATAACTTCAAACGGACATCAAATTTGGCAAAAAGTATCTGATTCGCACGATCTTAAAATCCCTTTTGGATTTTTAAAAGATGGTAACCAGTTTCAAAATAAAATAGTAAAACATGAGAAATACAATAAAAATCAGCCTGTTTTTGCTTGCCGGAATCATCGTTTCAGCAACAACCCTTTCGGGCCAGGATGTTTGCCTTAAAATCGGAGGTAGTTATTTTATCAACTGTAAACGGACGATAGCGTTTGGTGAACAGGCAATAATGACGGTGAGCCTCGATGATAAAAATCGACGTATGGTAAACTTTGATATTTTTTCACAAGAAGGTGTGCTGGATGCGTCGTTGAAAGATGGTAAATTTTCGGGCAGGCAGGCAAACGCCTATGTCGTAGAAAACATTGGAGAAGGATTTGCCGTGACGGATACCCGCAGCAAACGGGTCGTTCTAAAAGTAATGGGTGTAAAAAACGAGGATCAAAAAAGGAATGAACTTCATGTTTGGGGTGATTTTTTTCTACCCGATGGCGGGCGATTTCAATGCACACCGGAAGAATCGAACGTTCCGATGCTGAATATGGTGCGTGGTGCAACTTTCAAAAATAACGAAACGGCCATACAACTCTGACCCCTTTTCTTCCAGCGCAGATCATAAAAAGCAGCATTGCCAGAAAGGGATGGGCAACTGAATTATGGCCGAGTGAGCCAACGCCTCATACAGCACGAAAAACCATCTGGCCATTTTAAAAAAAAGCCATAATCAGCGTAGATTTGCCTTGAATAACTGTTTAAATCGCTCCAGTTTTTTATGGCAAAAGGAACGAAGTCACCGAAGGAACCAGTTCAAGCGTCTTTTTCAAGAAAAAAAACAACACAAAAAGACCAAAAGCAAGAGGCTTCCAATTGGATGTCCGGTAAGCAAGTGCTGTTGCTGGCCCTCCTGGTGTTGGTACTGACCAGCATAGCCTTGTCACCCTTATTGAAAAATGGATACACCAATTGGGACGACCTCATATATGTCACCAAAAACCCCTTACTCAAAAACACCTCCTGGGATGGAATAAAGGCGATTTTTAGCACGCCTGTGAGTTCAAACTACCATCCGATTACGATATTGAGTTTGGCGATCAATTACCAGATGTCAGGGTTGAATCCGTTTTCTTATTTGATGACGAATTTACTGTTTCACCTCTGCAACACCCTGCTTGTTTTCTTTTTCATATACCGTCTTTCTGGCAAACAAACAATCACAGCCTTGTTTGTTAGCTTGCTTTTTGGTATTCATCCTATGCACGTTGAATCCGTAGCATGGGTATCGGAGCGAAAAGATGTATTGTATGTTTTTTTCCTATTGTTGGGGTTCATGGCTTATTTGAATTATCGCAAGCATCCTACTTTTATCAAATTTCTGGGTGTTTTTTGTCTTTTTGTCTTGTCGTTGCTGTCTAAGCCTGCAGCGGTTGTTTTTCCGGTATTGCTGTTGCTCATTGATTATTACCGCGAAAATCAAACATCCATGAAAAGGCTTATTTTTGAAAAGACGCCTTTTTTCTTAGCATCTTTGGTAATTGGAGTAGTCACTTTCAAGATTCAATCGGTCAGTGCTATTTCGATGGAAAGGTTCAGTTTTATGAACCGGATACTGTTTGGTATGTATAGCTATGTTGTATATATACTGAAATTATTTGTGCCTATTGGGCTATCGGCACTTCATCCATTTCCGAAAACAGATTCTTTAAATTATTGCTATTATTTGGCCCCGATGGCCGTTTTAGCCATTTTGCTTCTGACCTATTATGGCAGGAAAAACCGGGTCCTCGTTTTTGGCCTTGGTTTTTATACGGTTTCAATTTTTCTGATGCTGCAATTTATTGCAGTGGGCAATGCGATCATTGCTGAAAGGTACACGTACCTTTCTTATATTGGTTTGTTGTTTGTGCTTGGAACCCATTACGATAATGTTGCAAATAACAACCGTTTTTTCCCTGGCGGGAAAAGTACTTTGCATGTTCTTTTTATCGGAGTTGTATTGCTGTTTATGATGCTAACGTACCAGCGTACTAAAGTATGGAACAATTCAGAAACATTGTGGACAGACGTACTTCAAAAATATCCAGACAGCTACCGTGCAAACAGTGCTCTGGGTGGTTACTACGTAGATAATGCACAATATGAGCTTGCGTTGAATCCTTTGAGCAGGTCCCTGGAAATCAACCCCAATTTTTTAAATTCGTTGAAGTTGCGGGGGGTAACCTACAACTACTTGAAGCAATATGCTTTGGCACTTGTTGACCTGGAAAAATGCATTACTATAGAGCCCAACAATTCAGAAACCTGTGTTAATACCAGTATTGCTTTAGATAAGCTTGACAGGCCCATGGAGGCATTGACCTATTTGGATCAAGCCATTAAACTCGATCCGCGCAATACCATAGCCCTTTTGAACAGGGGATCGTTGTACTTCAATAAATTGAAGGATTATCAAAGGGCCTTGATTGACTTTAACCGAGCTATTGAAGTGGATGTAAATTATGGCATAGCCTATAAAAACTTGGCCAATTGTTACCTGGTTTTAGGAGACAAAGCCAAAGCACTGGAAAATGCCAATAAAGCGCTCCAATTAGGATACAAAGTGCCGGAGAGTTTTTTAGATAAATTGAAGTAGTACATTACGTACACAACTATGGAAAAACGTAAACTTGGAACCAGCGGTCTGGAAGTGTCAGCACTCGGACTTGGCTGCATGGGCATGAGCTTCGGCTATGGCCCGCCTGCAGATAATCAAGAAATGATTGACCTGATGCGAAATGCTGTAGAACAGGGCATCACCTTTTTTGATACAGCTGAGGTATATGGCCCGTATACCAATGAAACACTGGTAGGCGAGGCTCTGGCCCCTTTTAAAGGTGAGGTAGTAATTGCCACCAAGTTTGGTTTCAGAATTCAGGATGGAAAGCAGACTGGTGTAAATAGTCGTCCTGATAACATCCGGGCGGTTGCTGAAGCGTCGCTCAAAAGACTTAAAATAGAAGCCATTGATTTGTTTTATCAGCACCGGGTAGATCCTGAGGTGCCGATCGAGGATGTGGCAGGCATGGTGAAGGACTTGATCCAGGAAGGGAAAGTGAAGCACTTCGGACTTTCTGAAGCCGGTGCGCATACCATACGCCGGGCACATGCTGTTCAACCAGTTACCGCCTTACAAAGCGAATACTCTTTGTGGACCCGGAATCCGGAGGCGGACATACTGCCCACGCTGGAAGAATTAGGCATTGGTTTTATTCCTTTCAGCCCCTTGGGCAAAGGATTTTTGACTGGCAAGATGGATGAGCATACTACGTTCGCGACGACAGATTTCCGCAATATCCTTCCAAGGTTTACGCAGGAAGCCCTTAAAGCGAATCAGGCCCTGATCGACCTGCTGGCCAGCGTAGCAGCAGCAAAAAAGGCAACGCCTGCACAAATTGCACTGGCCTGGCTGCTTGCCAAAAAGTCCTGGATTGTACCGATTCCGGGCACTACAAAAATGCAGCGTCTCACGGAAAACAATGGCGCTGCCTTGATCGAACTCACCCCGGACGATCTCCTTGAAATCGAAAATGCTTCATCTTTGATCAAGGTGTTGGGCGCCCGGTATCCGGAGCATATTGAGAAGATGACCGGGCTTTGATGGATTGCAACAATCCCGCATAATCCTCTACCGTATCAATATCAATATAACCCAAAGGAAAATCAACCCTGCCCACATCCTCGGGATAAGCTTTCAGGATCTTTTTGGCGCCTTCATCGCCTTTTAGCCCGAGCAGCAGGTCAAAATATTTTTGGGTAAAAAGGACCGGAGTGCCCAGCGTATCAGCATAAGCAGATGCAACGATATTTTTTAAGCTGCTATTTTGCACCTCGTGTAGCTGTTGGAACAAGGCCGCAGATACATAAGGTTGATCGCAAACGGCCAGGATGATCTGCCGGATCTCTTTACACCGGGTGTTCATACGTTGCAGGCCGGCTACAATCCCGGAAGCGATGCCTTGTTCCCAATGCTCATTGTAAATAAGGTCAATTCCGTCCTGATCAATGGACCCAGATACTTCTGTAGCATGTCCACCAATCACTACGATCAGCGGATATGCGCCGGCCATTTTCAGTTCATCGATCGTATGCTGCAACAAAGTTTTGTTGTGGAAGGGCAGCAACTGTTTGATGCTGCCTAAGCGACTGGATTTGCCTGCCGCCAAAAGGATCGCCCCGGTATTATGCATGTGGAGCTGCGAAGGAGCGTTCATGAATTTCGACGGTCCTGTTTTTCAAGGGCGTTCCGTGCCGGTCTGAAAATACGGCCTTTATTTCGGCCATGACAGCCAAGGCAATTTCTTCCGCAGTTTCTGCTCCGATATCCAATCCAACCGGGCCGTAGAGTTTACACCGCATTGATGCATTTATGTTCAGCCCCTTTGCATATAATTCGTCCAGCATCTTTTCCTGCTTTTTCTTCGGACCAAGTAAGCCGATGTACCTACAGGCACTTCCGATCAATTGTTCCAGGGCTGCCACATCATAATTGTAATTATGGGTCATTAGAACCACAGCTGTCTGGCTGTCTATTGTAATGGAAGTCCATAGATTGGCTGCTTTGGCCAAACAGATTTGATTGGCTTTTGAAAAGCGCTGCAAGGTGGCGTATGCCGGTCTCCCATCGACCACAGTAATATGCCAACCCAATAAAAAAGCCATTTCCATCAATGGCTGTGCATCATTGCCTGCACCAACGATCACCAGGTGAATGGATGGCGGAATAAATTGGTATAAGATCGATCGGTCAGGGTGGGGGATTGTGATGGTTTCCTTTTGTTGCAAGACAAACGCAAGCTCTTTTGTAATGTACTCGTCCAGTATCATCGGAGATTCATCTTCCTGCACGACCAGGCAGGTTCCGGTTTGCGCAGCGTTTTTGTCTGGATTGAAGACTGTGACCAATGCCGCTTCTTTTCTATCCAGGGCCACTTTTTTCAACAATTGGATGGGGTTATTCGCATCCTTTTGCAGGATTGGTTCGATCAAAATATACACGATACCATTGCAGCCCAACTGGATGCCAAGACTTTGATCTTCCTCATGGATCGTATCGTATATCAATAGTTTATTTTGCCCCAGCTGCATGGAGCGCTGTGCCTTGCGCAAAGCATCTCCTTCCAGACATCCGCCACTGATCGCCCCCGTTATTTCGCCCGCTTCAGTGATCAACATCCTTGCCCCGGGCCTGCGGTACGAAGAACCTTCTACCTGTACCACGGTCGCCAAAGCGGTTTGCTTATTTTGTGATACCGCTTTATCGTAGGCAATAATAATATCCTTGAGTTCTTTCATCACACGGAGGTCAGATCAAAAGGTAGGTTTCTAATCCGCTTTCCGGTCAGATCAAAAATGGCATTGGTCAGTGCAGGCGCAAACGGCGGTAGTCCCGGCTCTCCTACACCGCCTGCATCGGCTTCATTTTCCATGACATGTATCTCCACCAGTGGCGCATCCGTGATGCGAGGCATGTGATAGGTATAGAAATTATTGGCCTCTGCCAGACCGTCTTTGAAGGTAACCTCATGAATGGTGGCAGCACCCAGCGCCATGATGACACTGCCTTCTACCTGTGCTCGAATGGTATCCGGATTCACATACCAGCCACAATCCATCACGGCCCATACTTGGTCGATCTGCACTTTATTTTCGGCATTTCTGGACACTTTCACCACGTATCCGGCGTAAGAGCCAAAACATTCCGTGATGGCGGTGCCATATCCTTCGTTTTTCTTTCTGCTTTTCCAACCAGAAACAGCTTCCAGTTTGTTGATCAGTTGTTGCAGCCGTTCTTCCTGTAAATGAACCCTTCTGAATTCGAGCGGATCCTTTCCAGCAGCAAGCGCCAATTCGTCCAGGAAACTTTCAAACGCAAATCCGTTGGTAGAGGCATACACGGATCTCCACCACATAATCGGGATGGGCGTTTCAAACGGGACATCCGCGAAACTGACGTTTTTGAGGTGTGCAAAATAGGACTCCAAAAACCCTTCTGTGGCACTGCTGTTGGCCTCTCCTCTTTTGTCATCCGAAAAATGGTCAATATTTTGTCCGGCCATCCGAACCTTAAATGCACTGATCTCGCCATTGGCGACCATGCCTTCACAACGGTAGGAAACCCCTGGTCGGAAAGGCCCCTGGTTCAGGTCATCTTCCCGGGTCCAGACCACTTGTACCGGTCCGCCTATTTGTTTGGAGATCAAGGTCGCCTCATAGGGATAATCCATAAAGGCTTTTCTGCCGAAGCCACCACCCAAAAAGGTCATGTTGACGATCACATTTTCTCTTTTCAGGCCCATTTCTTCGCTGAGATAATCCTGCACCCAGTCCGGGCCCTGAATTGGCCCCCAAATCTCCAGTTTATCGCCCTGATAATGGGCGATACAATTGAGCGGCTCCATGCAGGCATGCGCCTGATACGGGGTCTGATACAGGGCATCGATTTTTTGACCGCCTTGCTTCAAAATCGGGTCCGGATCACCCGTCTTGCGGAAAGATATCCCTTCCCTGGTTTCCAGGATTTCCTTATGCTGTCTGAATATATCCTCGGAATTTACATGCTCAAATCCGCTGTCGTCCCACTCCACTTTTAAGGCTTTTCTGCCTTGAAATGCTGCCCAGGTTGAATTGGCTACGACCGCTATTCCTTCACGATCGGTGTTAAAAACCTTCATTTTTACCAAAAAAACGTCCTTAACGCCCGGAACTTTGCGTGCAGCCGTATCATCGAAACTTTTGACCTTTCCGCGGAGCCGTGGATTGCGTTCCACCGAAGCATACAACATACCAGGAATCCTTTTGTCCAGGCCGAAGATGGCCGCACCGTTGGTTTTTAGCGGAGTATCCTGCCTTTTCAGCGGTTTGCCGATCAGTTGATACGCCGAACGGGGTTTGAGGGTAATATTTTCGGGCACCTTAAGTTTGGAGGCTTCCACGACCAACTCCCCGTAATGGAATTTTCGCCCTGTGGGACGGTGGATAATATGCCCCGCCTCGGCATAACAGTCCGTTTTTGAAACACCCCATTTTGTGCTGGCCGCTTCGGTCAACATTTCCCGGGCCGTAGCGCCGAGCTTCAGTAAATTCTTGTACGAGCTACGCACCGTCGAGCTGCCTCCGGTAATCTGACTACCATATTTTCGATTGTCGCCCGGGGCAAAAAGAATATTTACCTCCTTTAAGACCACGGCTAATTCTTCCGCCACAATTTGTGGAATGGCCTGAAAAGCACCTTGTCCCATTTCGGCTCTATGGCTGAAGATCGTGACCTTGCCGGAGGTATTGATACTGATCCACGCATTCAGTTCTATCTCTGTTTCGGCAGCTTCTGCTGAAGCGTTTAATATTTGGGCTGCGTCGGCGCTGAGTGGGAAATAATAGCCCAGACAAAGTGCCGTTCCGCTCAAACTGGATAATTGTAGGAACTTCCTTCTGGATAATGAATTGGTAGGCATAACAGGTGTTTAAAAGCGTTCGAGATTTCAATCCTAAATCTAAAATCCAATCGTAAATCGTATATCATGCAATCGGATATCGCAAATCATATGAAATGCCGCTATTTTTCAGCCGGTGCATAAGCTCCCTTTTTGATCCATTTGACCCAGGCTTTTGCAAATTCCTCCTGACTCAAGGGGGGCGGTGTGCGTCCTTCTCCGGGATTCCAGGAAGCGATCACCAGCGCATCTGCCGCATGCGCGAGCAACTGTTCTCTGCTCTTGTGTCCATTTTGGGCAGGGTGGATCAATTGTTTGGCCAACTGATGGGGTGTTCTCCCCTGAAAAACCATTTTCATATCGGCGGGTGGCATGTGCCAGTTTGGATTCCCGGGAGGCATGTGCAGTCCGGGCGTATTGGCTGCCTGGTGGCAGTTGGCGCATTTCATGGCATAAAGGCCTCTTCCATCCTTGCCTCTTTGGGGTTGCATGGCGTGTAAATGACTGTCTTCTCCCTGAAGCGGAACATCGCCGGAAGGGTGGCAATTCATGCACCGGGGACTCATCAGCACCTGATACACCTGCATAAAGGCTTTCACGGATTCAATGCTGTCTTTTCTGGGTTTTTCCAGAGATGATGTATCCAGTCCGGAAGGCTCCTTCGTGCTGCTCATCGCTGCCATTAGGGCAATGACGGCAAAAATGAATGCGGGGAAAGTGACCGTTTTGTTGGGTAAAAAGTGACGGAGCTTAATGGTTAAAAGTTGCTGCATAGTCTGATTTAATTTTTGGCGAAGGAGGGTGGGGGGATGCGAGTCCTTACTTTCCATTTTTTTGTAGCTCAGCGGCATGGTGGATCGCTTTTCGGATCCGGGAATAGGTTCCGCAGCGACAAATATTGCCAGCCATGGCCTGATCAATATCCTCATCAGTAGGATTTGGGTTTTCGCGCAGCAGCACTGCCGCCGACATCAATTGTCCGGAATGACAATATCCACATTGCGGGACATCCAATTCCTGCCAGGCTAGCTGCAAGGGATGGTCGTTTCCTGCCGACAAGCCTTCAATGGTGATTACTTGTTGTCCAACAGCACGACTCACCGGGGTCACACAGGAAAATACCGCCTCCCCGTTCAGATGAACCATACAGGCGCCGCACTGTGCTGCACCGCAACCATATTTCGTTCCTGTAAGACCAATTACATCCCGTATTGCCCATAATAAGGGCATATTTGGATCTACGTCCAGTTGATAGGTCTTTTTATTTACGCTTAAAGTGATCATGGGTTGGAATGATGTGTTGTGATGTTTTTTTGGCATCTGGATTTGAAGCGGAAAATTACAGGTTCTCCGCAATAAGTGGCATTTTAGAAACCTTTTATCTGGGTTCTTTTCAAACCCAAGAGAATACGCTCTTCTCCATCTTCCATCCTAACAATCCTTCCAAAAAGTCTACTTTTGCGCCGCTAAGCGACCAAACGCCCATGCTTCTTCCCATGCGATACAGGATTTTTACCGCTTGCTACTTGCCGCTTGCTACTTGCTACCTGCTACTTGCCACCTGCTGCGTGCTACTCACAACAGCCTGTCAGCCGCCCGAATTCAATCAAAAAAAGGAGGTTGAACTCGGCAAGGTCAACCTCGATCTGCGCAATAAAAAGGTGCAACTCCTTTACAACCTGCGCGATAAACGCAACACCGATAGCCTGTTGCTTTTCCTGAACGACCGCGACGTAACCCTGCGTTACCTCGCCGCGCTTTCTTTCGCCTCTGTGCGCGATACCAATGCCATCGCTGGCCTCGCTGCCTTGTTGAAGGATCCAGTGGAAGATGTACGCATCGCAGCCGCTTTTTCGATGGGACAGATCGCTTCGCCCAAATGCGAGCGTCCGCTGATCGAGGCGTTCTTTTCCAAAGATTCCCTTTCTCAACACCAGCAGTTCAACGCAGTAGTGCTGGAGGCCGTGGGCAAATGCGGCTCACGAAGTAGTCTCCGCCAAATTGCAGCCGTTACCACCTATCAGCCCTCAGACACCCTCCTGCTTCAGGGACAATGCCGTGCCATCCTGCGTTTTGCCATGCGCGATTCCGCGATTATTGAAAGTTCCGCTACGGCGCGCATGGTAGAATATGTGGGCAACGAAAAGATCCCCATTCCAGCTCGCCTGGTAGCGGCGTATTATCTCGCCCGGGCCAAAGGCATAAGCCTCGACAGTGCACAAGCGGTTACCATCAGCCTGGGTTTTGTACGGGCATTCAATGCCCCCGAGGTGCGGGCGCAACTTGCCCTCGCCTTGAGCAGATCGACGAGCAGCCCAGCTTTTGCAATCCTTTCAAAAGTGATCAAAACAGAGCAGGATTGGCGTGTAAAATGCGACATTATAAAGGCTTTAGGCAAATTCAACTATGACACAGCACGTGTGTTGGTAGCCGAAAAACTGTACGATCCTAACCCCCATGTGGGCAATGCTGCCGCTGAATTTTTCCTGGAAAGCGGTCGACCTCAGGATGGGGAATGGTATTGGCGAATGGCACGGGACAATCCTGCCTGGCCCATGCCCATGCAGATCACGCTGTATCATGCTGCGAACAAAAATCTCTCTTACAGAACAGATTCTACTGCTAAGTCAGATGTAAACTGGCGATTAAAACAGATCTTCCAACAATCAAAAAGTCCTTACGAACGGGCAGCATGCCTCAGCGGCCTGGCTGAACATGGCTGGAATTACAGCTGGATCCACCAATACGGGTTCAATGATCCGACCTCGGCAGTGAAGGTTGGCGCAATGGAAGCCCTGGTTTCGATCATGTTACGCCCGGATTTTTGGTCACATTTTGGAGAGGGTGGGAAAGGCGTTCGCCGGACGCTTTATAATTATACCCGGGAAGTAGTGGCCAATGGTGATCCAGGTATGATTGGCGCGATAGCGCCGGCTTTTTCAAGCAAAAACCCTCTAAATTTTAGGGAAATCCGCGATTCCACCCGGCTCGAAGACTTCCGTACAGCATTCGGAAAACTCAAAATGCCCCGTGATTACGAAGGTATTGCAGCACTTGAAAAGACGATCGCATACCTCGAAAATCGTCCGGATCCAGCCATGCCGAAGATCCCTCAAAATCACCCCATCAACTGGGAGCGAATGCAGGTAGTAGGAGATCACACAGAGGTGACGATCCAAACAGCAAAGGGATCCATTGTACTGGAACTCTGGCCACAATGGGCACCAGGCTCTGTAGCCAATTTCATTGAGCTGGCTGGTACAGGGTTTTACAATGGCAAACTTTTCCACCGCGTGGTCTCAGACCATGTTATTCAAAGTGGTTGCCCGCGGGGCGATGGCACTGGTTCACTTGACTATTCACTGCGTACTGAGATCGGACTGACCTGGTATGATCAGGCGGGATTGCTGGGTATGGCATCCTCGGGTTTTGATACAGAAGGCACCCAGTTTTTTATCACCCATTCGGCACGGGTACATCTGGACGGCCGCTACACGATCTTTGGCCGGGTAAAATCGGGTATGGATGTGGTAGACAATATTCAGCAGGGAGATGTGATGGAGAAGGTTACGGTGAAATATTGAGTGGTTGGTGATTTGCTTATTTGTTTGCTGGGGGATTTGAAGGCAAAAAAACCTCCGCCATCATACATCTTGCCGATCCGCCGCCATAGGTCTCTATAGTATCAATAGGCGCATGAAGCAGTTTGGTATGACTTTCCAATAACCGGATCTGTTCTGGAGTAAGGGCGCGATATGCCTGACTGGACATGACCAGAATGGTTTGCCCTTTTGTGTTGCGCACCTGGAGCATATTGCCGGCAAAGGAATTCATTTGTCCGAGCGAAATATCCACAATGGTCTTTCCGGTCTCTTTGAATTTTGCTTCCAGCATATTGCGTTCTGGGGGGTTACGCACAGAATCCAGGCAGATCACCACAAAGGTCTCTCCGAGTGCCATCATTACGTTGGTATGGTAAATATCCTGACCATTTCCATCCACTGAATCGAACACTACTTTTTGATAGCCAATGGCTTGGCAAAGTTCCTCCAGCAAGGCTGCATCTGTACGGGGACTTAAGCAGGCGTAGGCGAGTCGGTGTTGATGGTCGAAAATGATGCTTCCGGTGCCTTCTAAAAAGCGATCCGATTGCTCGTTGGATTCAAAACACAGTCGCTGTTTCTCCATAAAACCTTGCTCCAGAACGGTCTCGATAATATTTTCGCTACGCTCCAGCCGTCGGGTAGGGGCAAACATCGGATAGGTCACAATGATGCCCTCCTGATGGAAAGTGACCCAATTGTTGGGGAATACGGCATCAGGCTTGACCGGGTCCGGCGTGTCGTTGGCAACAATGACCTCTACCCCGGCATCGCACAATTGAGCTACAAAGCCATCAAACTCCTTCATGGCGCGTTCCCGCATTTCTGTGGCGCTCAGTTTGCCATCCCGGCTTTGGAAGGCATTATTGGCTGCTGTTTCTTCGTTGAAAGCGAAATTGGCCGGACGGACCATCAGGATATAAGGCGTGGTTTGTTGACGCATGGCGATCGATTCGATAGGTACTGAAGGATTGATTCGATTGTTCGATTCAAGCATGGCTATTTGCTGAGGCAAAAATACTTCGAAGTCTCGCCCATTTGGATCAATCTCTCCATTGAATAATTGAAAACATGAAAAGGTACTGCCGACGCTATCATTTTACGAAGTAGTATGATAAGCGGCTGGTTCGTCAGAGAATCAAGTCGTATAACCCTCCTAATGTAAAGAAATTGGGGGGGAGCATTGTGATTTGGGCGGCTATTTTTGTATATTGTAATGATGCGATACGAGGGTCAAGGCTGGCTTAAAACCTTTCTTAAATGGGTCCTGTATGGATTTTTTTAGGTTTTCACCTTTTCAATATCGGTTATCCTGGGCTTGATCGTTTTATTTGCAATAGTTTAGACCAGGCGTTTATGCCAGCTTTTGCCGAAGGGTACCAGCCATTTTTCAGATAGTTGTGCTTTGGTCTGTACCAAAGTGTCTGCAACCAGGGTATCTCCATGGATCCTGCCTTCGCGTACAAGCGTGACAAAGTCCGGGCGGTTGGCAAAACGCATCACCCCTTGCTCATCTACCCAGGCAAAACGCATTCGTTCAAAAAGATCTGTGCCGATCTCCTGGCCCAGTCGTTCGAGAAAATGCACAGATTTGTCAATGGAACAACCGCTGGCACCTGCCTGGGTTTCGTCCACCATGAGTATGATGAATTGATTTTCAAGTACTTCTGCTTTTGCCAAAAGAGCCTGGTTGTGCGCGGTCCATTGCTGGCAAAAAGCATCCAGATTTTTTTGGGCAAACAAAGCCTCCTCCTCCGTCAGCGCACGGTTGGAGGTATATACCCAGATTCGGGAATCAGGCGAAAACTTAATATCATTAGCGATTATTGGTGTCATAATTTGCGGAATCTAGGTGAAGAGGGTGTCTCATGAAGTTTATTCACCGCGCCTTTGCGTCCCGGCGGTAAAAAAGCATATTGACTATCCGTTTTTAGTAACCATAAAATGACATACGATTGATGATCTATGATGGAAGATTAAATTTTTGAAGTATGATTTCTCCAAATAGAACCCATGGTGGTTCATATTAGCCACCTATGGCAAATCATCCTCCTAAAATCATCAATCTTACGTCATCAATCGTATATCGTAAATCAAAGTCTGCTTGTTTCCTAAGAACTGATAGGCATTAAAAGCATTTTAGGGGCAACCTTTTTCGTAGTTATAACAACCTCGAAAGGATCATCTCCGAAAGGTCGTAAACCGGAATTTGTTCATTTTTTTCCTTGGCTTTCAGTCCGTCCTGCAACATGGTGATACAGAAGGGACAATTTGCCACCACCGCAGTCGGGTTGGTCTCGAGGGCTTCTTCAATGCGTTCGAGGCTGATACGCTTGTTGCCGGGCTCGTCCTCCTTCCACATCTGGGCACCGCCTGCACCGCAGCAGAGGCCATTTTTGCGGGAACGCTTCATTTCTACCAGATCTACGTCAAGGCTTTCGAGCAGGGCACGGGGCGCTTCGTATACGTCATTGGCGCGACCCAGGTAGCAGGAATCGTGGTAGGTGATGCGTTGACCTTTGAAATCTCCGCCCTCTTTTAATTTGAGTTTTCCGTTTGAGATCATCTCATTGATCAGTTGCGTGTGGTGCACCACCTCGTAATGTCCGCCGAGATCCGGATATTCGTTTTTCAGGGTATTGAAACAGTGAGGACAAGTAGTCACGATCTTTTTAACGCCATACATATTCAGCGTTTCGATGTTCATCGCGGCGGTCATCTGAAATAGGAATTCATTGCCTGCGCGTCGAGCGGGATCCCCCGAGCAGCGTTCTTCGCTACCCAGGATTGCAAATTCCACCTTGGCATGGTTGAGCACCTCGCATAGGGCGCGGGTTACTTTTTGGGCGCGGGCATCGAATGAGCCAGCGCAGCCTACCCAGAAGAGGATCTCTGGGTTTTTGCCTTGTGCGGCCATTTCGGCCATGGTATATACTATCATGTTGTTGATTGTCAAAAGATGAATTAAGCTTCTCTCCAGGCTTCCCGTGGCTCACTCATAGACCAGGCAGCCCCTGCATTTTCGATTGCATTGAACATGGGCAACCATTCTGCCGGGCCGGCTGACTGGGTCAGGATCTCATGGCGACGCATTTGAAGGATAATATCAAGGGGATTAATCATCACCGGACAGGCTTCCACACAGGCGTTGCAAGTAGTACAAGCGTGAATTTCTTCGGGCGTGATGCGATCGAAAAGTGATTTTCCGTCGTCATAGTTTCCTTTTGCCCCTTGCCCCTTGCTAATTGCGGCCCCAACCTCTTCTGCACGGTCGCGTACATCCATCATCACTTTTCGGGGCGAGAGTTTTTTGCCTGTAATATTGGCCGGGCATGCCGCCGTACAACGGCCACATTCTGTACAGGAATAGGCCTGAAGAATGTTTTGCCAGGAAAGTGAGAACACGTCATTGGCTCCAAACTCTAAGCCCCCCCCATCCCCCCCATTCAGGGGGGAGTCCGCTCCGCTATTGGAATCAGTGGAGATTTCCGGCAGCCCCATCATGCTCCGTACTTCCTTTTGTATTTCCGGCATGTTTTGCATGTGGCCATTCGTGGTGAGGCGAGCGTACCAAGTATTGGGAAAGGCCAATATGATGTGCAAATGCTTGGAATATGGCAAATAGCAAAGAAATCCCAAGACGGTGCTGAGGTGTAACCACCAGCCGAAGCGCTCTATGGTGCCTACGGTGGCATTGCTCAATCCACCAAACAAGGCCGGCCCCAGCCAGGTGCTCACGGCAAAATTTCCCGTAAGCTGATAATGTTCTACCCCTCTGGCCTGCAGCACTTTGTCACCACCATTCATGCAGAATATTCCCGTGATGAGAATGATCTCACCCAGTAGGATCAGGTTGGCGTCCCGGGAAGGGAAACCTTTTAATTCAGGCTTTTGAAAGCGCGCCACCCGAAGTACATTTCTCCGGGCAAGAAAAATGATGGTCGCCACAAATGCCAGTACAGATAATACCTCAATGCTACTAATCACAAAGGTGTAAAACCCTCCGAACTGTGGCGCAAAGAATCTATGGGTTCCCAAAATACCATCTACAAAGATCTCGATCAACTCCACTTGTGTCACCACAAAAGCAATGTACAAGGCCAGATGGAGCACTGCTGGCAGCAGGTTTTTGAACATTTTTTGCTGACCCAATGCAATCAGGACAACATTTCGCCAACGCAGCGCCTTGTGGTCACGAATCGTTTCAGGCTTTCCAAGGTTAATGTTTTGCAACACCCGGCTGAAGCCTTTCCAGGTAAACCAGCTTGCTGCACCAGCCACTAAAATAAAAAGGAGTGATTGAATCATAAAAAAAACGTTTTCAGGGCGCAAAATACAGCGAGAGGGTTGGACTTTTGCGAAGATTTCAGTTGTAACACAACCTGAAGGCGAGTTACCATAAAATTTAGACAGGATGCAAATACTTACCGACCGTCAGATCCGCCAAAAAATCCGCCGTATTGCCATCGAAATACTGGAACGTAACTATGGTGAGCCGGAAATTATTCTGGCTGGTCTGAACAACAATGGACTTGGTTTCGCCAAACTTTTACTGACCGAATTGCAAGCCGTTGCTACACAAAGCACCAAAATTACGCTTACCCGCATTCGACTAAACCCAGCCAACCCGGTCGAATATGAACCCGAAGTGGAGCTCACGGCTGAGGAGTTGCGTGGCAAATCTATTATTATTGTAGATGATGTGGCGAATACCGGGCGTACGATCTTCTACGCCGTACAGCCGCTTCTCCGTGTAGTGCCGAAAAAAGTGGAAGTAGCGGTACTTGTGGACCGACAGCACAAATCATTTCCGATCAAAGCTGATTATGTCGGACTGTTGCTCGCCACTACGTTGCGGGAGGATATTGAAGTGCGTATACGGGACGTGGAGGAAATGGCGGTTTATTTGCATTAAGCATTATCGGAGCCGGTAGGCCCACACTCCATTTATATTGCCTGAAACTAACATGTCCACGCCATTCAGGCGCGTCAACCTGAATTCGGTATTACCCCCAAGCGGGAATCCCGCGATGGTGTTTCCCTTTTTATCGAGCAACCATAAACGCCTCCCTTGCGTATCTACCGTGCCAATCCGATTGTTTTTGGAGAAAAATAAGAGATGCTGTTTTTCCGGAAATCTGGTTTTGAAGATCTGTGAAGCTCTTGTATTAGTTCCGTCGGGAAAAACACCGGCGGTCAGATTTTTTCCTTCCAAAACGGCCCATTCAAAACGGGCATCCCCGGTCAACTGGCCGAATGCAATTACGCTCCCAGGATTGCCCACCTGCCAGGAAGATACGTTGCCCTGTAGATCACAGGCAAAGACCTTTCCGTCAGTATTTGCACAATAGATACGCGGTGAACTTGCGTTAAGATCTACCTGTAACGGACTGGAGAATCCGCCCTGTTTGGCTTCGGATAATTGCACTGGATCAAAGCGCAAGGTCCCGTTTCGGCCATATACCGAGAGCAAGCCGGCATCCGTCAATACGGCCAGATAATCTTTCCCATTATGTTGAAAATGAAGAATTGGCTGTCGCACGTTACCGTTAGCGGGCAAAGCATTCCAGCCGTCAAGCGGCTTTCCCCAATGTCCGAACCCGTAGATCTTGCCATTCTCGCAAGCCACGAAGTAGCTGAGTTTTGTGTCCTTGTCAAAATTCACCACGGTAGCCCCATTGGTCGCAGTGGCAGATAATTTGAAAGGGAAACCTTCTACATCGCGCCCTTTTTCATCAACCATGTAAAGATGTGTGGAGGTGCTAAAGGTGTAGCATTTTGCACCGCTATCATAAAAATCTACTCCATTGACCTCAGAGCGGATGGGCTGAGGTAGGGATCGATTCCAAACACTTGTGCCGTTTTGAGCATCCAGACAGTGCAGGTTATTGTCCAGATCCTGGATAAGCACAACTGTTTTTCCGGTAGGTTGCTCCACCAGATATGGTTGTGTAGCCATCGGCTTTGAAAGTCCGACCTTCCACAAAATATCCGTCTCTGTGAACGGCTGTGAAAGGGCCTGGGTGGACAAAGTGAGTTGCGCTTTTCGGCCAGATCGGGGCTGCAATACCGCACGGATAAAACCAATTCTGGTAAACGAAGGTGCTACATTGGCCGAGGTAATATTTTGCATAAGGCCGGGCAAATAGGTCGTATTCAGTAGAAAGGAGGCCGGGCCTTTTATAGGGATCTTTTGTTGTAATTGAAGGAAGTCAGTATTGGCGGCAAGGGTTTGGTTTACCAGATATTTGTCCAAAAAGACCTCTAAAGAGGAGCGGTCTGGTGCAAAAACGGCATATCCGCCTACAAGGCAGCAAACTGGGTTTCTAAATGCCTCATCATCGCCCAAAAGGGGCTTTAGCAGCGAGGAATTTTGGAAACACAATACTTCGAACATCTGATAGGTACCCGTAGCAGCAGGTAGCGTGCCATTCGCTTTGCCAAAAGCTCGGAGCTTGCTCACCGCCATCGCACTATCGTGCACGGCAATCAGTACCAAACGATCGCCCATAAGCCCTGGGGAAAGCGGCTCCGTTACGGCAAACGCGGCTTCAGCACCAGCCCAGGGCTCCACATATTGTTCAAAATCCCCCGATCGTTCTTGTCCGATCTTCCTGAAAAAATCAGGAATGTTTCCCAGGCCTGTCCGTGCCAAAAAGGCTGTATTGTCAGGAAGAACGTTGAATATCAAGTTGCCAGGAGTTTCACCCCAATTACTCAGGTTGCTGAGAAATCCATTTGTTTCAGCGAGTGTTTTAAGTTCTGTTCCATCCCAGGAAAGCCCAAGCCATTCGATGTTCCGTGCCAGGAGATCGGGCAAACTGCGCCAATGGGGTTTCATTTGACTGCGCAATTGCTCTGCAAGGGCTGATGGGCGGAGGTGAAAGCGTAGGGTTGCATCTGGCAAGTCATGGATGAGGGGTCGGTCGGCCCACCAGTTATGGGCGTTTTCGAGTTGTGCAAGCGCGTCTTCGACCAGGGTTGCGCGGTGTGAAAAGAGTAAAAGTCGCCCAGAGACTGCCACTTCCAGTTGTTCTGTTTTAGACAGGTATACCGTGAAAATATCGTTGCCATGGAATTGGTGCGGGAAATATTTGGGCGTATGTTTATTGGTTTTTAAGGCCTTTTCCAGGTTGAGATCTTCGTCGAGTTCCAGGACAAAAAGAGCGTGTAGGCTGTCTGCCGGATGGAGCGAAAAGGCCGCCATGCCTTTGTTTTTTGCGAAGGCACTTAATACCTTGGGGTCGTGTTTGAATAATTGTAGCGCGGAGTCCACTGCTTCAAAACAACGATTGAAAAGAGCACTGTGCAACACTTCGCGCCAAAGCAGGTCAGGCATTTTGTCGATCATGATCCTGGCGCGGAGCAAGCCCTTACATTCCAGTAAGAGTGCGGTTTGAGCAGGTACAGCGCGGAAGGATCCATCATTACGCGGCAAAAAAAGGAAAAGCAGCAGTCCCGCGATGAGTAGGCTGGCAAGGGCAAAACGGATCCGGGGGGCAAAGAAGCCTGGCTTAATCTCTAAGTTCATTGATATAATTTTCAGCCAAGGAGGGATGTCTTGGAATCCACTTCTTTTTCGGAAAAGAATTTGCGCAAGCATTCAATAAAGGTTCCAAATCCATTCCCGTAAATACGGAAACGGACTCTGTTTAGCCCGTTCCAACAGGCATGCTTGGTTCATATTTACAGGAGTTCAGATGCTGGAATGATTCCAGATTTTTCCAGTAATAATCGGTTAAAAAAATGTCCAGTAGTATGGTTTGGCACTTGTATGCCTTCGAAAGCCTGGGTAGTGCGAGACAAAGTCAGGATGATTTTGGATTGAAATTAAGTTTCATTCTAATTACAAAACAAAATAGATTTGGGCAAGGTGAATGTACCAATTTTTCCCAAACCTTGCACACCCGTTGCCAAAATGCCCCAATGACGATTTTATTGACGCAATGACCATTTCAATGACCAACATTTCCTTCCTCCGCACCGGCGCCCTCGTTGGCGCATTGGCTGTAGCCATCGGCGCATTTGGCGCACACGGACTTAAGCCGCACCTTTCAGACTATCAGATCACGATATTTGAAAAAGGGGTACAGTATCAGTTTTACCATGCATTTGCGCTCCTGGCCGTGGGTCTTTTACTGAGCCAATCGCCGGGAAACAAATGGTTCCAACGTGCCGGCTGGCTTTTTGTAGCTGGTATTATCGGATTCTCCGGCTCACTCTACTTATTGGCTTGCCGTGATCTGCTGGCATTTCCAGTCGGCTGGGCTGGTCCGGTTACCCCATTGGGTGGACTGTGTTTTTTGGCCGCATGGAGTATGCTCGCAATGGGGAGTAGCCTTAAATAGGAAAACAGGAGAACAGGAAAATTGTGATAGGAGAAACGTACCAATCAAAGATTTGGGCATGCTTCTCTACGTTTAGTTTTCCTGTTCTCCTATTTCCCTTTAAAAACGTCAAATAACTTTTATTCTTTCACCAATTTCCCGCTCTTGTGCCAGCCTTTGCCGCGTAATTCCCAAACGTAAATTCCCGTCGGCAGGTTGTTCAACTGTAGCAGGCCTTTATCGCCCGATAAATTTTCGGTGCGCAACAAATTGCCTTTCAGGTCAAAAAGTCTGAGCTGGGTATTGTCGAGACTTTGCCCGGCAATACTGAATGCTGCCACATCACGGGTAGGATTTGGCAAAACCTGTACAGAGATTGAGTTTTTGGGCTCACTGCTTCCCAGACCTGTTGCAAAATTGGCGGTAAACATCCCATTGCCGTGAGATGCGGCTACTACCAGGCCATCTGAACGGCGGACATCTACAAAGTCCACCACCGTGCTACCGATCTCATTGGGGCTTTCGAGCGTCCAGACAGTACCAGGTTGGCCTGTTGCATGGAGTTTCAGGGAATCAGCGCTGTACAAGCCTACACTGGTTCCACAGAAATACTTGCGGGAACCATTATCCATGGGCAAAATACTTATCCAACGGACAGAAGGGCCTGTGCCAGAGCCTACCAGATTCGTTTCAAGATTTCCAGCCACTTTTTTCCAGGTTACTCCCGCGTCTTCACTCAGGAACATACTGTAAACGGCATAGTTGGAGAATACCATTACTACGCGGTTTGCATTGGTAGGGTCAATGGCCAGGCAGTTAACAAAAGCGTTTGCCGTTGTAATAGGGGAGGTCAGCGTTGTAAAAGAAGGTGACCCTGTATTGGCATTGTCTACCCTATAAATTTTATTATTCGAAGTGCCAAGGTAAAGGCGGTGTGCCGGCGCAGCTTCAGAAACAGCCAAGGCTGTGAATTGGCCAGCAGTCGACAATAAAGTGTCCGGGAATCTTGTCCAACCCAGAGAGATGGTATCCCATTGACCAGTAAGTGGGATCGTTTTGAGCTGGTTTTGGCGGTACAGTTTGTTTCCAGCCGGCAGATATAGAATATTTGCATCATTCGGGTCTAGGGCTAAAGGATTGATAAACTGATAGTCATCCTTTGTAGGGCCGATGGGGTCGATACGCCGGAAACCCAGCACATTGCCATTGGCATCCAAATTTACTTTAGCTACTTTACCTTGTTGGATGGATAGCACATAGAAGGCCTTGTTGGGTGCAATTGCACCGTAGGCGCCATCGCCGTTCACCGTTTGCTTCCAGGGAGCATTTGCATTGGCTGAATTCACAAAGAAATTGCCGTTGTCTTGCAAACCACCGATGATCGTATTGTCGCCCGGGACGTTCTTATCGATAACGGCCGTATAGAACTGTGAGGTGATATATCCATTATTTAGATAAGTCCAATCGACAAAGGGAGCGAGGCAGTTTTGAGTACGGTGGATACCACCATCGCTACCTGTAATCATCACATTTGGATTAGAGGGTAGGAATATGGCTTCATGGATATCGGGGTGGTGGTTGGGATAGAGCTCAAAAAATGGCAGGGTAGTACCGATCTTGTATCCACCAATTTTAGTGGTGTTATTGGGGGTAGCAAAACCGTCTGTGCTACGCCATAGGTTCGTACCGCCAATGAACACGTTGTCGGTGCCAGGCTGTACTTTTACCACCAGATCATAACCACTTTGAGCGGCACATTGGTCAAATTCAGTGCCGCTGCCAGGTAAATTGGCCGTTCTGTCCAACCACTGGCCACCAGCGCCAGTACCATCGCCGCTTACGTAGGTATACTTCCAAAGGCTGGTCCAGTCATTTGAGCCCAGGTAGTTGGTGTAGTGGCCGCTCTCGGGTGTGGTTCCAAAGAAATACACCTCTTTTTCATTGTTTGGATTGATGCCCATTACAATGCGATTGTACTTCGCAGGGAAATTTGCTGGCGTGATGTTAACCCAGGTCGTTCCATTGGTACTTCTCCAAAACCCTTTTTGTCCGCTTTCGCTGCTTAGGGTGGCGTAGGCTACGCCTGTTTTGGTGATCGCAATATCTGTATAGTAAGAAGCTGGATTGGCAGTGCTGCTCCCCAGCACGACGCTCCAGGTGTTGCCGCCGTTGGAGGTCCGGAAGATTGCGCCATACGTTGCAGCATAGACTACATCTTCGGCAGATGCAGGGTCTGTGGCAACCCGCCATACGCCTTGCCAAACGGTGGAAAACGAGGCAGGATTGCCATCATCCGTTGCAGCCACCGGACTCCAGGTGTTACCGGAGTCGAAACTTCTGAACAAGCCATCGCCAAGATAATAAGCACCCCCACCGGAAGGGGAAGCACCATATAGTTCGCCGCTGGCATAATACCAGGTGTTGGTTCTCCCAGGCCTGGTATCCTGTGAAATACTCGTAACGCCGGGATGTACATTGAGTGGCGTTTTACGTGTCCAGGTTTGGCCACCGTTTACACTCAGCCAAATTCCACCAGAAATTCCGCCTGCAAGCATACGGTTTTCGTTGGCAACATCTATCGCCAGGGCACGGGTGCGTCCGCCCACGTTCCAGGGGCCGCGCGACATCCACATGCCATTTCCTCCGCGTTCAGCTACAGTCTGTGGTAGATTGGCTGCAAATTCGCGTTCTAAAAATTGAATTCCTGCAGGAATTTGTCCGGTTTCCGGATCTGCAAGGCGTTTGCGCTCCCATTCCCGGCGTAAGTCACCATTTTCTTCTGAGGCACCCGAGGGCATTTGAAGGCTGTTTACGGGTGATTTTTCCAGGGTGGAAAAATAATAAAGGCCGCCGGCGGCAAAAAGAAGGGCTGCAAAAACGGGTATGATTCTTTTCATATTTAAAATTGTTTTAGGGGGGAAAGGTAAATGAATGTATGCAATGTGAAGAATGTGGTCAATAGGTTTAATGTGGACAATTTGATAAATGAGGTCAATATGTTTAATTAAAAAGCCGTCTTCGCACCCAATTCCTGGATCTGGAGCCACACTACTGGACATTTCCTAAAACCTAAACCTATAAGGTTTTGGAAACCTTACAGGCTTTTGGGCAAAACAAAAATGTCCAGTAGTGTGATCTGGAGCTCAGTAGGCTATGGCGGGCAAAATGGAGTTAATGGTATATCAAATCGTATAGGCAGAAACCATAGGCTTGTTTTATTGTTCAATAAAACCTTCAATTTGTCGCCCCACATGCTTCATATTAGTCACATCAATCATGATCCGGATCAATCCTAAAGCGCAACAATGCCAAGGTACCTTCAATGGCGGTAAAATTTGTAGAGAATAAACCCATTGGATTTCCACAGGACCATTCAAGCTTGCGGCCCTATTCCAATCTTTTTACTGGGCACATGCACTCGCCGTTACCGACAGTACCATTGGGCTGCAACC